>CALCCH010000655.1 GCA_937899855.1 uncultured Saprospirales bacterium
GGCCACTGGTAATTTTCTCCTCAAATTTACCGGTGATGATCTGGTGACCTTTCCCGTCGGTATTAGCCAAGAGATTGGCAACGTCACCTACGCCATGGGAATCGGTGGCATCAAACTGCGTCCTACCCATGCCGAGCTCGAAATTTTTCTCGAAATCGACGTCCCCGGTAAGGATCCCCTCCTTTTTGGTTCGCCCAATATCAAATTCACCAAAGATGGGGGCATTGTCGGAGATGCTTGTCTGGGACTACTGGCGGATTTTGCGGTGGACATTGTACGGCACAAGTCCGTACTAAAACTCAAAAAAGCCGAAGTCGATGAAAATGGTACCTGTACCACCGGTACTTACGTCAACATCAGTTGCGATGGTTTCGAAAGACTCAGCCTCGATGCCGAAGTCATCTTCAGCCGCGACTGGATCAAACCCACCGACGGCTCCCCCAACAACCGCGTTACCGGTACCTTCCTCACCCAAATCTCTTCCTGGGAAGATCTGCTCATCAATATTGACCTCGACGACTTCGTCATCAATCGACTCGAAGACATCGAATTCCGCGTCAGCTCTATGGTCCTGGATTTTAGCGATACCCAAGCTTCTATCGACGTCGTTTTCCCCGACAACTACGTCCACCCCCTCCAAGGTACCCCCCTCTGGAAAGGCTTTTACATGGAGCAGTTCCGCGTCTACCTCCCCGAACGACTGGCCGGCGGTACCGGTAAGTACATCGACGGACAAGGCATCATCATCGACGACTCCGGCTTTACCGGCCGCGTCAGCGCCTATCCCGACCTCATCCAACTCGGCGAGGCCGACCTCAACAAGTGGGCCTTCTCCGTCGATACCTTTGCCCTCGAAATCCTCCAGCAGCAGTTCGAAGAAGTACGGGTAGCGGGTAAGATCAACGTTCCCATCTTTGGCAACGACGACTCCAACGATCCCCGCCCCCAGGATTGCTTCGCCTACGCCGCCCTCATCACGGCGGACAATGTGTACAGCTTCTCGGTATCGCCCGAGCAGGACTACGACGTCGACATGTGGCGCGCCACCGCTACCATCGAAAGCAACTCGACCCTCGATATCGTCTTCAACAACGGCGACGTAGAGATCGACGCCACCATCCACGGCGAAATTTCCGTAGATGGCGACTTCGGCTCCAATGTACAAATCAATATTCCCGACATCTCCTTCGATAATATGGTCATCTCCAATCACGGCGACTACTTCCAGCCCGGCGATTGGGAATTGCCCACCGGCATCTCCGCCGAGATCGGCACCTTTACCCTGATCATCGACGATCTGGTGGTCAAAAAAGAAACCGACGGCGGCGAAACCCGGGCCGGACTCGACTTTGAGGTCTGCGTTATCCTGGACGGTACGCTCGAAATTCGCGCAACCTCCGACCTGAGCGTCACCGCCCGACTGGACCAATCGGGCAGCTATCAAAAGTGGCGTGTACAAGATTTTGGCATCAACAACTTCTACTACGAAGGCCATTTCCCAGGGGTGGAATACCTCAACAATCGGCTCAAGAACATCGAAAACGAGGCCTACGGCTCAGGCATCCGGGGGCTGGGGATGGCTCGCTTTAAGGGCATCGACACGGAGATTCAGGCCATCGCCCAATTTGGTAAGAAGAATGGCGAGAAATATTTTATGGTCGACGCACTCGTGAACTTTGGCCAGGGCATCCCCCTGGGAGGTCTGGAGATCAAGGGCTTCGGTGGGGGCATCTACCGCCACATGCAGCGCGAAGAAGACATCGACGTGGCGATGAGCCAGCTGACGGGGGGCGACGTGACGACCCTCGGGGCGGGCCTGTCGGGTATCGTCTATCAGGTAGACCCCAATACCGCCCTGGGTCTGAAAGCTACGGTAGTACTCGCCACGGCGGTCGGTGGTGGCGATGGCTTTAATGCCAACGTGACCTTCGGAATTGAATTTGGCAACAACGACACGGGTGGAATTGGCATTAGTCGGGTTTTCCTCGAAGGGGTGGCCAAGTTTATGTCGCCGGTGGATGCGGGGATTTCACCCCAGTTTGCGTCCAATGGCAATCCCGACGATCCCTTTGCGGGCGTTGGTCCGCCTTCGGGAATGTCAACTACCGTCAAAGCCTACGTCTTGATCGACCTCAACTTTGACATCGACTTATACAGTGCGCGAATGGCCTTGTACATCGGCGAATCGGAAAGCGATTTTGTGTACGGTAACGCCTGGGCCGCCGCGGAGATCGACCTGCCCAACAACAAGTGGTGGATTCACGTCGGAACGCCGGATAATCGGAACCAGGTGACCATCAATGTACTCGATGCCTTGAAATTTGAATTGACTTCCTACTTTGCTCTGGGGAATACCAATGTACCGGGAGTTCCCGCCCCTTACACCGGTGCCGGTGCCGTCGACCAGATTTTACAGACGGAGTTTCCGGGTTACGATGGCCGGACGGGGAACTTGTACAACGGGGCCGGTCTGGTCTTCGGAGCGGGCTTTAGCTTTGGCACCGATGAACCCAAAAAATTCCTCTTCTTCTACGGACACTTCCAAGGGGGCATTGGTTTTGACATCGGCTTGATCAAGCAGAATTCCAACTGTACGGTATCCACCGGTTTTAACAACTGGTACGCCATCGGACAAGCTTACGCCGGTTTTGATGCGGAGCTCGGTGCCCACATCAAGTTTTTGGGCATGAATCAGAAAATTGTCATTGTTGAGGCCTTGGTCGCGGCGGGCATCAAAATCGAGGCGCCCAACCCAACCTGGGTCAAAGCCGTCGTGTTCTACGACCTGAATGTACTGGGATTGATTGAGTTTGACGGAAAGTTTAAGTTCGAAGCGGGCGAACACCGTTCCGCAGTATTGCCTCCCAATTGCGACATCTCCGCTCCCGATCCCCTCGCCAACATTGCCGAAGTAATCGAAAGCGTTTCCCTCTCCGGCGGACAAACCGAAAACGTTTACCTCGGCGCCAACGTCATCGTCGATATGGTTGTTCCCAATGCCCGAGAATTTAGAATCAATTCGGAAGATGGCGAAGAGTACGCCTTCCGCGTATCGGTAGTCAGCCTCGAAATCCTGGACGATAGCGGAGAACGCGTCGAGATGGGTTTTGCCGATCCCAACGTCACCGGCTGGAGCGATGACCAACTACAGTACACCAAGGGTTACATCAATTTCTATCCCGCCGAAACCACGCTTACCGTGGAGGTCGTCGCCCGGATCGAGGAAGAAATCACTCGCCAGGATGGATCCACCGGTTGGGTCTTTGCCCGCAACCCGGACACCGATGAGTTTTACGAAGAAATCAAGACGCTGGAGTTTACCACCAGCTCACAGATCGACGTCATTCCCCCGGAAAACGTCAAGATGTCTTATCCCCTACCCGGACAGCAGAATTTCTTTGTGGACCAGTATTCCACAGGCTACTACGTACTCCTGCGCTCCAATCAGAATTACCTGGAGGATGAAGTGCCGGAGGGTTATAAGATGCGGGCCCGCTTCCGCAATAGCGATGGCTCCATGCTGATCGATGAGGTCCCCTTCTTCTTCTACGTCAGCGGCGCCGCCAACATCTACGACGAAGACAATCGCCCCGGCTCGGAAATCAACATTTCCAAGGTCGATGTACTGCAAACCAGCACCGATTACATCATGGAATTGGCCTGGGTACACCAAGGCGAAGGGCCGCTGGTCGAACCTTATGGCGAAGAACACGTATTACACCAAACGACCTTTCACACCAGTAAATTTAGAAACTTGGGAGAGAAACTGGCCGCGATCCAACAAATTGGTTTAGACTACCAGGACGGTGGTAACAACCTGGCCGAGGGCGACGTCCTCGTGTCCAAGCAAAACACCCCGGAGTTGTTCGACAACTACGCCCTCTTCGGCGTCCCCGAAGCCAGCATTCCCGCCCTCCCCCTCATCCAAATGCGCCTCGTCAAGAAAGACTGTGCCGTGGAATACTGGGGCGCTGGCGACTGGTACTGCAACGAAGCCTACTACTTGGATTATGCCTACCCCTACTTTCCCGACTGTGCGGTACGCGCGGACCTCGAACCGCCACTGGATGCGGTACAGCTCTTCCAGGGTGAGGATGCGGTCGATCACTTTGACCTCCACTTTAGCTTCCCCGCCAAAGTGTACGAACACGCCGCAACGGTATACAATTATCTCGAAGAGTCCAACTCTTGCTACGGACAGGGCGATACGCCGCCCGTTCCCCCTTCTCCCGGTGGCGATGGTTTCCCCGTAAACGTGGGCGAGCTGCCCGCCAATGTGGAAGCCCTCCGCGCTCACCTGGTCAATGGCACCTTCGATGGTGGCAGTGGCAAGGGCGAGAGCAAGGGCGACGGCAGTACCGATGGGAATAGTGCCGAACAGGCTGCCGTTTACCAGGCCCTGCTCAAGCAGTATACCAACATCCAGAACATCCGCACCCGCGATCCCCGCGATGCCGCCATTACCCTCCGGGGGCAGTACGACAAGGGCGGCGAGGTCCAGAAAGCCATCGGCGACTACCAGCGGGGTTACGATGCCGCCATGCAGATGAGCGATGGCGGTCGGGGATTTGACTTCAGCTATCGGGTCGGATCAGTCACCACCGGTGGGGGTGCGCAGGCCATGGTCAACTACAACGGCGGCGGAATCATCATGATCGGCGATATTCCCTTCTGTATGCCGCAGTGGACCGATGAGTACTGCAACTACCCCATCCTCCCCGCCGACGTCTACCCCGGTGCGGAATTTGAAATCGAGGTCACCTACAAGTTGCCCTACCGCCCCACGGTCAACACGCCGTCGAAGGGCACCTTTACCATCACCAACCTTTAAATCACCGAATCCACCAAAAAGCAATACCAATGAACTTTGCAACACCAACGCCCCGCATCCTGATCGTCCTGCTCCTCGGCCTAGTCGGCAGCTGGACCAGTCCCCTCCTGGGGCAGGGTGCCCCGGCGCCCACTACCGAGCCGACCGACCGAGGACTCATCCTCGTTTCACGTCCCTACGGCGATGCCATCAAACTGCGCTGGGCCCCCACCAATTACCGCCTCTGGCAGCTGGGCAACGAGTACGGTTACCAACTGACTCGGACCCAAATCACCAAGGGGGGCCAGGCACTGACGCCCCAAGAGCGGATCAATGCCAAGCAGGTCATTGCCGAAAATCTCAAGCCCCTACCCGCCGAGGAATGGCGCGAACTGGTCGAGAATGATGACATGGCCTTCCTCGCCGGCGGTATTCTCTACGGCGAAGGCTTCTCCATCGAACCCGAGATCAGGGGCAAATTTGATGCGGTCGGCGCTTACGAAGCGGAACGCTCCAAGGAGTACGAGTACGCCTATTGTATGTACGCCGCCGAGCATTCCTTCACCGCCGCTCAGGCCCTGGGGGTCGGTTGGGTAGATCAGAACGTACAGCCGCAGGATGGTTATTTTTACGAAATCACCTTTATGCCCAATGCACCCGTCGAAGAAGATTACCGCGTACGGATTCTGGTGGCCGACAACCAAGCCAAGCCCCTCCCCCAACCACAGTACTTCGAGGTCCGCTTTGGCGACCAACAGGTCGGACTGCGGTGGAACTCGGACATGCACAAGCAAATCTACAGCAGCTACCAAGTCGAACGGTCTACGGATGGCGGTCAGTCCTTTACGGTAGTCAACCGAACTCCCGTGGTGCAGATGGTCAGCTCGGACCTGAGTCAGATGCTCGTTTACCGTGATTCTTTGGACAACAATACCCAGACCTACGCTTACCGCGTACGGGGCAAAACGCCTTTTGGCGACTGGGGTCCTTATACCGAAGTGCTGGAAGGCAAAGGCCGGCCCGCCCCCATTCCCGCCGTCGCTCAGATTACCGGCGTCACGGAATTTCCCAAGGGCATGATGCAGCTCCGCTGGCAGTTCGATTCGGCTTACGTCGACCAAATTAAAGGCTTTGATTTGTACCGCTCCAACAGCCGCAAAGAGGAATTCGTCAAACTCAACGAGGCTCCGCTTTCCGCTCAGGAGTGGGTATACACCGATCAGACGCCCCTCACCGCCGCCTACTACAAGGTGGTCGTCGTGGACATCAACGATCACGAAATTCAGTCCTTTCCCGTACTGGCCCAGTTGGAAGATTTGGTAGCGCCCTCCGCACCGGTGGGCTTGATGGGAGAGCTCGACCCGGAGACGGGGATCGTCCAGCTGTCCTGGACGCCCAATACCGAAGAAGACCTCAAGGGTTACCGCGTCTTCCGCGCCCACGACGAAAATGATCCTTACGTTCAGTTGACCAAGCGCCCGCTGTACGATACCGTATTTACCGATACGATCGGCATGCAGGTGACCAACGAAAAAGTATTTTACAAGGTCCTGGCCTACGATCACCGCGAAAACTTTTCCTTTAAGTCGGAAGCCTGCGTGGTAAGCCGCCCCGATAAGTTTCCGCCTTCCGCTCCCGTGTTTACCCAGCACCGCGCCACGGTGGAAGGAGTGGAGCTCGGTTGGGCGTCCAGCTCGAGCTCGGACGTCGTCCTCCACGAATTGCAACGCCGCGTGGTGGGTAGCGAAGCGTGGGACGTCATCTGGTCCGAAACCACCAGTGCGTCCTTGGTCGACTACATCGATTCGACCGCTTCCAAACGTCAGGAGTACCAATACCGCGTAATGGCCTTTGACGATGCCGACAACACTTCCGTCACCAAGGTAATCATCAGCAAGCCCATCGACAATCACGTCCGCGAGGGCATCCAGGATTTGAGTGCCGAGCCGCTGCGGCGGTCGCGGGTGGTCCAGGTCAGTTGGAATTACGATGCGGTGCAGGCCGTACGCGAGTTTGTCGTTTACCGCGCCAAAAAGAACCAGAGCATCAGCACCTACCGCGTCATTGAATCCGAGCAGGTCCGGATCGCGGGGCCAGATCAGGTCACGATGGATGGCAAGATTTTCTTTGAAGACCGCAATGTGGAGCGGGGGCAGGAATATACTTATCAGATTCTGGCCAAGCACAAGGATGGTGGCTTTTCGCCGCTGACGGAGCCGGTGGTAGCGCGGTTTTAGGACGAGATATTTGAACGCGATTACCGGCGAACTCGACAGTTCCCCTTCCCCCCTCATTAGGTCGACTAGTGAGGGGGGCTTTTGATGGGGGTAAAAGGCGTTTTTGCGCTACCCGTTTCCAGCCCTTACAGTGGCTTACCAGCGCGGTCGTAGAGCGCTGTTTCATTATTTCCCTGGAGCTGGACGAGTCCACCCACCAAGCTGATCCGTTTCTCTTGTAAGGGAAGGAGTAACTGCCCCTCCCCGTTGGGCAGTCCCGCCTTTCTGTTCTTGCCCTTGCCCCTCGACGCTACGTACAAATCAAAGCCCAGGTGTTTGATGAGGTCGTACTTCGGTGGGACGATTGCTACGCCATCCATATTCAACATGCCTATTTTGTCCAGGTCCGTATGGAAAGTGATGATTTTGCGCGTCTCCCCATTCACGCCCAATCCTTTCAGGTCAAAAGGCAGTACCGTTTCGCCAAGGGCATTAACAATACCCGCATTTTTAAAGTTATTTGCCGTTAGAACGTAAAGCTGCTTATCTCCCAAACTTTTGGCGAATTGAACGGCCACGCCGATGGGTTTGGCCTTACCCGATGCCGGCATCAGATATCCCTGGCCTTCGTGGGTACGTAGGTAGAGCAAATCGGAGCTGACCACTTTCGTCTCTTCGAAGTCGCTAATCTTTTTTCCGTCCAATTTGAAAGCGACGGGCTGGCCATCACAGGTGTACAATTTTTTACTCCGCTTGCCTCCCCCATTTCCAAAGTTGGCCGCCTGGAAATAGTCCCCGTGGAAAAAGACCTGACTGTGCGGGGGGACCAGTTGTTTCAGGTCGCCAGTAACGATGGCCTTACCCGCGGCGTTACTGGCGGAGTAATTGTTTTCTCCACAGTGCTGATAGTGTACCATCTCCGTATAGTCCAAGCCATCGACGAGGATTTCGCCACTGGCGATGGAGCGGATCGTGGATTCCATTTGCCCCTCTTGATTTTTGCTACCGACCAATACGCGTTGGGCATCAATCACGTAGATGAGGTCATACTCAGCCTCCAGCAAGACCTTTCCCGCGGCATCCAAGAGTCCCGTTTTGTTTTCGGGGGATTTGACGTACCAGCAATCCGATTGGAAGGCTTGAAAGACGTTGCGGTAAATGGGGGGCGTGGCCCATTCGTTTTTGGCATTGAGCAAGCCGTACTGCTTTTCTCGGGAACTGGCTCCGGGGCGGGTAGACTTGATGGCGGCTACGCCAAGACCACGCTGGTTTCTTTTGCCAAGATCCATAAAAAGTTGGTCGGCCAAAATCACTCCTTTTGCGTTGGCCAAAACAAAGTAGTTTTCCCGACCCCGCTTGATGCCAAACACCTGATTTTTCCCATCGATGGTTTGTACGGAAAAGCCTTTGGTACAAATCAATTTTTGTTTGGATTTCAGATCGTAAACATTATACTTGTCGACGAAGATTTTCGAGTCGATATAGCTGGGGTTCTCCCACTCGGACATGGGGATTTGGGTCCGAAAGTCATCCAGGATCACCAAGCTTTGGCCATTGGCTTTGGAGGCCGAAAAGTACAGGCGGCTCAAGTTCCGGTTGGCTTTCAGTTTGGAGTAGATGGGAGGTAGCAATTGCTGTTTGCGACTTACCAGTCCAAAGCCCGCATCCGTTTGTACGATAAAGACGTCTTTTTGAACGGCTTCTACGTAGTAGAATTCTTGCGATAACTGCGGAGTTCCCGACCCTGCATCGTAGTAGTTGCCTTTGCCGGATTGGTAGCCTACAAAGCCCCCCGCAAGGGTATCGGCCACCACGTGTTCAAAGCGGGGTTTTTGCAAGACCTTGCCCTTGGCATTTTCGAGGCCCCAAAGTCCACCCTCAAAAAAACAAGCATTCCCATTGACCAACCTCACCTTGGCCACGGAGAGTTCAAATTTGGTATCCTGCAGGTATTTTTGAAAAACCGCAATGGCGTTCTGCCAGGTCAGATCGGCCTCCGCCGCTTCGGGAACGGGGGCGGGTGGCGGCGGTGGTGGTGGCATTTCAATGGCCACTTCCGTATCGGACATGGCGGCTTCACCCGACCCCACGAAGGAGCAAGCTTCCGCCGGGATTTCGTACATTTCAAAAATGGTCTTGGGCAGTTGTTGGGACCAGCCTACCTGGCTCATTAAGACCAGCAAAAAAGCGAGGTTTAAGTTTTTCATATTTTATCAATCGATTGGCGTGATGGAATAAAGCAAGTTGATTATTGCTTGGGCATATTGGTAGTAATAGTTTTTATCACAGGTAAAGGTGAGGCTTAACATCTTTTCGGAACTGATGGGAATGTAGCAGTACTCCACGCGTTGAGTTGGATTATAAGTACCATTAGCCTCGCTTTGCACGACACTGTACACCCAGTTTTTACCGATTAGTCTGGCCTGTATTTCCATTTTTGGATGCCGGAGATTGATCCAGGCCACGTCCACTCCGGTGAAAGAAGCAAGTTCGTAGCTCAAGGTCCCTTTGTCCTTTCTTTCGTAAAGAGACTGGATGGTGAAAGCATTCTCCCATTTCTTCCAGTGCGTGGGATAGGAAAACTTCACCACACCGGGTACGATCTCGTCCTGGTAAAGTCTTTTGACGGGAGGGGCGGTATTGAGGGGAAATACCTCATTGCCAAAGCCATCCAGGTAACCAAACCAGCCATCCTTGACAAACAGGGCCGCGCTCTTGTTGCTCCTCAAGTTGGTCCGCAGGCCACTCCGGGTGTTGGTACCATTTACGACGTACAACTCATCGTACATGATGGGGGTCAACTGTTTTCCATCCCCATCGCTCAAGCCCCGGAGCTCGCCATCGCTCACCGCAGCCAGCCGAGCCCGGCCCCGCTCTACCCTTTTGTACCGCCCGGGGAGGACCTCACGAGCCACACTGTCCAATAAGCCCCAGCCGATCGAATCCCGCATAAAAAACCGATTCTCGTCAAAGGGCTTGATTGAGGCGTAGGAGGTGGGCAGGGCCATGCGTTGAAAGTTGTGATCAAGCCAATCCCCTTCCCTATCTTTCCGCTGCTGGCTAAACTGTCTATTGAAAGCCAGCCCATTCAGTCGGGCCCGATAACTGGGCGGAACGATTTCTCCTTTATCCAATTCATAAATCCCAAACCGTTTGTCCGCATCGGCAACGTGGGCGAACCGATCGTTGTACACCTCCACCCTGGCGTAGCTAGCGGGTACGCGTTCCTTTCCATTCCAATCCATCAAGCCCACTTTCCCTCCCTTGGTAAACGAAATATACCCCCAACTTCGCTTCCGAAAATCATCATAGCCAAAAGATGTCAAGGCATTTCCCTTCGCATCCACCAAGCGCTTGCTGCCCTCCCTGGTGACGACGAAGACCCCCGCTTGCAAGGAAGTGATTCCATCATAATCAGCGGCCAAAACAACCTTCCCCTCTTTATCCTTCAATCCGCTTTTACCCCCCTCCCTAAAGATCGGAAGATTCCGATCCTCCCGGGAGACAAAGACATCGTGCCGAAAGCGTCTGAGCAAAGGGGCATCCACCGGCATCCTTTTAAAAGTGTAAACCTGTCCGCTATCGGACCCTTCCAACAGCAAAACGGTCCCATCGAAGTAAGCCGAAAAGGCGGTGTTCCGATTTCGTTGTAGGGAAAATAGCAGCTCCCCAGAATAGGGATTGTACGAATACTTTTCCCTTCGTCTGATTTCTTTTTGCTCCGAGATGGTCACCTCGCCTCCGTCAAAGTACAGCAATAGGTCTTGCGATGGATTTATCCAGTATCCCTTTAGCACGGACTTGGGAATGTAACCACTATTGGCCGTGGATCGATAAACCAAGGTACGCGTATACAGGGTCCGCGAATCTTGTCGCCAATCCGTTTTCAGGGCCTTCGTCCAGTTTCCCTGCGCATCGTAGACGTACCGGTAGGTTTCGTGATTGTACTTTTGACCGTCGGGCAGGTAGGTGCTGATTTCGATCGGATGGCCAAAATCATCGTGGAGGTATTGGCTGCGGAATGCCAATTGCCCGGTGGAGTCGTACTTTAACACCGTCTGGATGGCTCCCGCTTCCATGGTATATTCGAGATAGGAAACCTTGGGGTCCGGCCCTTCCACCCGAGTCCCAAGGTGTTGGCCCGCGTGGTACTGGTAGAGGTATTTTCTATTGATTTGCTTGGTGCCTTTGGCCAACAAGGACATGGTGCTCATGTTCCCCTCTTCATCAAAAGCGGCGACGTAGCGCATGCTTCCGGTTTCGCCCGTCCATTGGCCTCCTTCCCCACGGGAAAAGGAATTCCGAAAAAACACCCGATTCTTGCGAAGCAAGCAATAAATCTGCTGGGACAGTTTGCCCGATTCGTCGTACTCCAAAATGTTCTCACCGATAAAGTCTTTTTTTTCAAAGGACCACGTACCCGTACGCAAGTAGACATCCTGCTGCAACTCAAAAACCCTAAGCACATCACCGCGCAAGGAACTGGTTGGAAAAATAAAGGGAGAAGGCTGCGCGCTCAGGAGACCGGTACTCAAAAAACAGAGGAGTAGAAAAGTATAGTTTCTAGCTTTCATGGTCGAAAGATAGTAAAAAAGCGCTTTATTCGAGCTTGGCTGGTACCCTCTTACTTGGAACGGCCCACTCGCCGGGGAGGGGTAGATTTGACCCAGAGGTCTACACTGGATAGAGCCAGTGGTTGTCTTTTAACGCCGGTACCAGGTCTCGCGTGGGTAATAGGGCGGCCTCTTCTTCATCCAGGCCCGGCGCCACTGTACCCGGACGGGCTCTAGCTCGCGGATAAAGAAAAAACCATCGAAGTGATTGCTCCACTGAGCGGTCGTATTTTCGAAGAACAGGTTGATGGTCGTTTTACCCAATTGCTGGCGCACCGCAGGGTCGGAAAGGTCGACGAAGGCGTAGGGGTAAGGGACTTTACTCAATTGGGTTTCCAGGCCCCGTTTGGCGCGCGGCTCCAGTTTTTCCTCGGGCGGGTCGTTGGGGTATAATTGGATGCCGCGACGGCCGCGGTGGTGGAGAAAGGGGATGGCGTAGAGGCTATCGCGGTAGTCTTCGGTGAGGAGTTGCCCCAGGGGGATGGAGGCGGGCCCGATGCGGGAGGGGCGGGGTTCGATCTGCTGGAAGTTCCGACCGATGTGGTAGGCCGAGGCGGCGATGATGATCTTTTGGTGGGGGAAATATTGCTCCAGGAACCACCGTACGTTTTCGGCCATGTAGCGATCGCGGAGGGCGTGCTCGTCGAAGGAATGCTCAAACGGCCCCGCGGTGATTTGTTGCTGTTTCCATTCCCAGTAGGCCAGGTGATTGACGATGGCCCGGGCGAAGAATTGGCCCCGGCGGCTTTGGGGAGCAGGAAGGGTGGGCATCCGCTGGAGAATCAGCTCCCTTAGGGCTTGCCCCGCACGGCGCAGGGCATCCAGGTCCAAGTCTTTTTCAATGGCTCGATAGAGGCGATTTTTAGCGGCATCGTCATTTTGATAAAATACCCCCTTGAGGCTTAGGGTCTCAAAGTCACGGTAGGCGGCAGAACGTTTAAAATCGGGTAGCAGCGTCCGTAAATACCCTTCCAAATCGTCGACCCAAGCGTTGTCGTAAACGTGAATGCCCGCCGGATCTATCCCCCCCAAATACAGCGGCCGCTCCCCGGCCCAAGCCCGCTCCAGATACGTTGCCAGCTCCTCGTCGTGAGCGTAAATGCCCGCCCCCCCAGTCCGCAACATCGAGCCGAGATTGGCCAGACCCAGACCCCGCGCCCAATCGGCCTTCCCCTCCGCCACATCCCGCGCCATCCGATCGATCCCAAAAAAGCTACTCTCCAACAAAAGCACCCCAAAACCCATTTCCCGATGCAAAAAACGAATCATCCGATTCCTAGCTTGTAGGGCACTACCGTCGTGGTGGGTACCCACACCCCGCAGAACAATAAACATGTAAAGGAGGCTGGTAATAAGAAATTAAAGAAAGGAAAAGTACACGTCGGCCGGGTCAATACTGGTCACCGGATGCACCAGGGAGCGCAGTAGCCGGACCGGCTGGCCACTGGCGCAGGCCCCGCTCAACAGCAGTAGCACACACAATAAAACTTGGTGGTAGCAAGGTCGAATCATTGGCTAAAAAAGTCTGCGCAAGATACCTTGCGCAGACGGAAAACGGTATTTATGGTGGTTTTATTTTTGGGGCCCTCAATCGCGAATACGCCGTGCCGATACGCGCCTACCCCCCAGGAACCAGATGCCTCGGTACTTGACCCGGTAGACCCGACGCTCGTAAACGGTCACCCGCAAACGCATGCGCTGTAAGCGGGGCATAAAGTTGACGGTCTGACCATTGGCAATCGCCAGGACATCCCGGCTGCTCACGGCGGGCACCACGCGTACGATATCGCCAAAGCCCGCTACTTTGCCACGCCCGTACAATGGCCCGGTGCCATCGGTACTGGATACCGTAGCCTGGAACACATCATTCTGAGCCTTGGCGGGGAAGGTGGTAGCTCGAACGCGGTGGGTACGACGGAGGATGCCCGCCACCAAATCGGGGGGAGGGGTATCTACGGTATAATCAATCACCGGAACCTGCGGCAGGCCCCCAACGGGTTGGGTAAAGACCATGGTATTGGGATCCGTCAGCGTACTGGTCCAACTCCAAACGGGTACCCACTGTCTGATCCGACGGTAGGTGTAGAGGGGTCGGCGGCGACGGCGGGGTTTTCCATTGCGCATGGAGCGGAATGGATTGCAACTGCGTTTTTTACCACCCCAAGGTTTACCACGCAACAAGCGCCCGTCCTTCATGTGTTTGTTGCGGCCCCAGGTGAAAAGTTGGACGAAGGGATTGATGATTGGCACCAACCAGCGGGGCGGTTTCCAACTGCTCCTTCCCCCGTCCGGATCGTAGCGATTGATGGGATCATTGGCCATCGCCACGTAGGGACTGTGAAACTCGCTGTAGGGATCGGGAGTCATCCACCGGCCCAAACGGTTGTCATAAGCCCGCAGGTCAAAACTGTTCCAACCCGTCTCCGCATCCTGCTCCGCAAACTGGCCCTGGTAGCCATAGCGGTAGACTTCCGAGGAAGTAAAGTTCCGGCCCGGCAGCTTCCAACCCTGGGGATAGTAATCCGCATAACTGATTACCTCAATCTCCTCGTAGGTACCCTCCGTGATCACGGCCCGGACATTCCCGAGGTGGTCGGTCAGCTCGTAGTGGTATTCGGTCGTCGTACTCGTCGTGTAAGCAACTCCGATTCGACCTTCCGCGTACAGCGGCACCTCCACCCGTTCGGGCGTACAGGAGGTGCAGACGGAGCTACTTTCGTAAATGGCGCGCAGACTGCCCATATCGTAAGCGTACCAGGTATCGTTGGTGACGGATCCGTTTTTGACGGACTTCCTGACCCGCTTGCCGTCGGGCCCGTAAGTGTATTCTACGCGGATCGGTGAATGGGGCAGGGTCCCTTCCCGGACGCGCAAGACCCGGCCCCGGGAGTCGTAGTCCAGGTAAATGTTTTCCTGAAGGTCCTTGATGAGTTGGCCTTTCGCGTTGTAGTAATAGTTGGTACTATTCTGGTCCGTCAGTTCGCCGGGCACACAATTGGCCGTATAGTAATCGTCGACCCGGTAGAGTTGGTTGCTTCCGTTGGCAGTGAGGTAGCGATAGCGCAGGTCATCCATGTAGATACTCCCACAGGCGGCAATATTAGTGGATCGCCGGATGTTACGGGTGATGTTGCCGTTGGTATCGTAGGTGAGGTAATTGTAATAATCGGAGACCAAAGACATCCGTCCCTCGTTGGTCTGATCGCTGTAGGGGGTGATGTATCCAAAATAAGCTTGGTAGAATTGATTGCGGTCGTTGTAGCGATAGCGGTAGGCAAAGTGGCCGGAATAATCCGTCCCGCCGTGGGCCGCTCGGGTTTTCCAACGCGCCCCGGTGATGTTGCCGCGGTAGTTGTTATAGCTGCTGGTGGTCGAATTGGTGGGGAGCGAATACACCTCTTTGAGTTCCCCATTGGCCGCCTCGTAGTCGTTGCGGTGATAGTGCAGGGCCAGACTAAAGGGATGTCGCTGTACCCCACCGCCGATGTCGGTAACCCGCATGTCCTCGGGATTGATCGCCTTGAGCTGGTCCCGGATGGTGTAGGCAAAGGTTTGCGTTTCCAGCCCCCCGCGGATGATTCGCCGCTCCAGGTCCCCATCGGGGGTGTAGCGGTTTTGCAATTGGTTGATGGCCGAGGTACTGACGTGTTCCGCAGTCCGGGTGGCGGTCGTCACCAACCGGCTGCGACTGTCGTAGGCGTAGTGGTGCCGGAATTCATCCGTTTCCCCATCTTGGTACACCACGGTGGTGGGATTGCCCAGCAGGTCGTAGGTATACTCCGTTACCTTGATGCCCAAATTCCCACTGATCTGGCGGGCGATCCAGTCGACCCGTCCCACTTCGTCGTAGCTATACCAGATGGTTTCCGCATCGTTCCAGGTCTTGACCAACTTGCCCCCCGTATTCTCCTGGGTGTAGCCGGAGAGGGAAAAAGCGGGATCGGCTTCGTCGTAAAGGTTGTTCACCACCTCGGTCCCGGGAGTGCTCGGGTAGGATTGGTTGACCCGGTACTGCAAGCCCCCCGGAGGAAGGCCACTAAAAACCCCCGACTCCAAAATCCGCCCCGCCGCATCGTACTTGACGTAGTTGAATTCGTCGTTCAAGGCCTGCTCGGCGTCTACGGAGAAGCGCAGTTCGCCACGGCGGTTGTAGTAATAGTCCGTCCGGCCCCGATCGGGGGTATCCTCAAAGCTTACCGCTCCCTGTTCTCCATAACCGACAAAGGAGTAAGCGTAGTGATCGCTGGTGGGACTGGTATTGAGGTGGTACCGCACGTTGCGGGGAGCGACCGAGGCAACGTTCCGATTGTCGAAGTCGTAAATGTCGAGGGAAAAGTTGTAATAATTGAGTTGGTAGCTGATGGTTAAGGGCTGCGTAGAATTGTGGTTTTCCACCCGATAGAATCCAGCACTCAAGGTGTGGGAGGAGGCCCCAGAATTGCTGTGTACCGCCTGGTCGGTGCTGAGGTCATAGATGGAGAATTGCCGCCCCGAACCGGCGAAGCTCACGGTCGTTGAATGAGAGGAACGCCGGGTAATGTGAATGTCGTGATAGCCTCCCGCCGCCACCGTGATGGTCGTGCTCCGGAGGTTGCTACTGCTGCTGGAAAGGGGATTGCCACTGATCGCTCGGGCAACGGTATTGCCGTAGCCGTCCGTAAAGGCGACGCTTTGCTTCCCGTCGGCATCCTCCGAGATGGTTTTTAAGTACCGCGGGGTGTAGGACAGTGTATTGCAGGTACTCTGAATGGCGTTGTTTGCATCGTAATCGCTGTTGCCCGCGAGCAAGCACAGGGGATGCTGGTCGCGAAAGAAGTAGGACAACTCGCTGCCCGCGGGCATGGTGTAGCTCTTAACCTCGTGCCCGCTGCCCATCCGGTGCGTATTGCCGGGGCTGCTGGTCCGCCGGACTGCGTAAGTGATTTTGCTGTAGTCCAGCCGCGTGTAGGGATAATCCGTGGTGGCCTGCCATTCCTCTTCGTCGTTGTTGGAGCTGTACCACCAGCCCAGGGTGTTGCTTTGTTTGCCCACCGGATTGGGATTATTGAGCATGCCATCCTCAAAGTCATTGTGCCCGTAGGGATTGCCCTGAGCGTCGAGTACAAAGTTATCCTTGTAGCGAATGTTGGAATACCCCGTGGGCGCCACCAGCGTCGTGATGGCCCGGCGGCCAAACTTATCGTACAGGGTTTCGCAGGCCAACACCTTAATGGTCATGACGTCCTGGGCCTG
>CALCCH010000656.1 GCA_937899855.1 uncultured Saprospirales bacterium
CCCATCCGCAAATCCCATCCGCAAATCCCATCCGCAAATCCCATCCGCAAGCGCAATTCTGTTGGAAATAAAAAACATCACTTAGTTTGACTTTTAAACTAAGTTTGCTTAGTTTTGCATTCAAACGAACCGTACATGAATCCTAGTAAGCAACCCGTTCGCGATGCCCTCCTCGGCCTGGCCGTCGGCGATGCCCTCGGCGTCCCCGTCGAATTCCAGCCCCGCAGCCACCTGACCGCCCAACCCGTCGAGGGGATGCGGGGCTACGGTACCTACCAACAACCCGCCGGGACTTGGTCCGACGACAGCTCGCTGACCTTCTGCCTCGCCGACAGCTTGTGCGGGGGTTACGACCTGGCGGATATGGCGCACAAATTTATCCAGTGGAAGGCCGGACAATTGTGGACACCTCACGGGGTCGTTTTTGACATTGGCAATACCACCAGCTACGCCATCGACCAGTTGAACATCATCCTACGCAGCGGGAACCCCAGCGATCTAAAATACCTGCCCTACGCCGGGGCCACTGAATTTACCAACGGCAACGGCTCGCTCATGCGCATTCTCCCCCTCCTGTTTTACCTCCGCGGGCGCGGCCTGGACGAGCAGTTGGAGCGCATTCGGGAAGTGTCGGCACTGACCCACGGCCACCTGCGAGCCACCCTGGCCTGCGCCATCTACCTGCGCCTAGCCGAATACTTGCTCCACGATTATACCCCCCTCGACGCCTACCGGGCTACCCAAGGGGACATTCGCCGCCACTGGCAAGAACGGGAGATCGCCGCCCGCGAGTGTCGCTTATTTTCGGGTATCCTGGAGGCTGACCTCCACGAGCGCCCGGAGTCCTCCATTCGGTCCGATGGCTACGTGCTGCACAGTTTGGAGGCGGCCCTGTGGTGCTTCCTGCGGGAATCTTCCTACGAAGCGACCGTCTTGCGCGCCGTCAACCTCGGAGGCGATACCGATACCACCGCAGCGATTGTGGGGGGCTTGGCGGGATTGTACTACGGGGCCGAGGGCATTCCCACCCACTGGCGAAACGCACTGGCCCGTCTCGAAGCGATCGAAGACCTCTGCCACCGGTTACAACGACAATATAAAGCCATACCCCCACCGATGGTCTACTGACCACCGGCTGCTTTCACTCGGGGCCCGGCGCCCCTCATCTGAATATCATGACGGATTACGCCATTGCGCCCTTTCGCTTTTCCCCTTCCCTCCCTTCCCCCGCGTGGCATCGGAAGCCCCAAACGGGTACGGGAACAAGCCCATTTCGGGAAGGGCCGAACGGGAAGCAAAGGAAATGCGGCGGCGAGTATTTTATGCCGGACAATGGTATTATCTTTGGAGCGGGAATTGTTCCCGATTTTTACACTTCAAAAATGGCGCAACCCCTCCTTGGGGGACGGCGCTCCGAACCGCTCAACTCATTCTGCATGCATCAGGATCACGCTCCGCTCGTCGACCGCGAGGCTCAATTGGAAAGATTTCCCGGCTTGGGAGGTTGGACTTACGTTCCCACCCCCGAAATTCGCCAAAACCCCCAGGCCCCCTTCGGCTGGGTCGTCGTCAAGGGCTGGATCGACAATTGCGAACTCCGCCGATTCAAACTCATGCCCATGGGTGAAGGGCGCCTCTTTCTCCCGGTACGGGCCGCCATCCGCAAAAAGATCAAAAAGGAGGCTGGCGACTGGGTCAAAATCGTCCTCTACGCCGATCAGTCGAGCATTGCATTGCCCGAAGAGCTCGTAGCTTGCTTCCAAAACGATCCCCAAAAGACTTACCAAACATTTTGCGGCTTTAGCCGCAGCCAGCAAAAAGCCTATCTGGACTGGATTTACGGCGCGCGCAAGGTCGATACCCAGATCGGACGCATCGCCACCATGATGGATCGGCTGTCGCGGGGCTTAAAGCTGCACGAACGCGACCCCAACACCATTGTTTAAACCGAAATTGACTGTACCATGCGTATTGCCATTGCTCAATTGAATTTTCACATCGGTAATTTTGACGGCAACGTTCGCAAAATGCTCGATGCGGTAGCCGAAGCCAAAGCGGCCGGAGCCGACCTGATTTGCTTTAGCGAACTGGCCACCTGTGGCTATCCCCCCCGCGATTTTTTGGAATTCGACGACTTCATCGTTCAGGCCGAAGGCGCCATCGCCCAATTGGCCGCCGCCGCTCAGGACATCGCCATTGTGGTGGGCTCGCCCAGTCGCAATCCCGTCATCGAGGGCAAGGACCTGTACAACTCCGCTTACTTCCTCGCCGACGGAGCCATCCAACAGGTCCAGCACAAAACCCTCTTGCCCACCTACGACATCTTTGACGAGTACCGCTACTTTGAGCCCGCCTCGGAGTTTAAGGTGGTCGAGTATCGGGGGAAAAAGATTGCCCTGACCGTTTGCGAAGACATCTGGAATATTGGCAACGAAAACCCGTTGTACACCATCTGCCCGATGGACGAGTTGCAGCCCCAGGGGCCCGACTTTATCCTCAACCTCTCGGCCTCGCCTTTTGCTCACGACCAGGCGGAGCAGCGCATTCACGTGGTACGGGCCAACGTGGAGCGCTACGGCATTCCGATGTTTTACGTCAACCACGCCGGTGCCCAAACCGAATTGATCTTTGACGGGGGCTCTCTCGTCCTCTCGCCGGATGGCAAATTGTACGACGAGCTGCCCTATTTCGAAGAGGCCCTGCGCTGCTACGATTTGGACGAGGTGATGGCCGGTGGGCGGGAACGCCCCCAGGACAAGCACAAGATGCGGCTGATCCACGATGCCATCGTACTGGGGGTTCGGGACTACTTCGGCAAATTGGGTTTCTCCCGGGCCATCGTAGGCCTATCGGGCGGCATCGACTCGGCGGTGACTACGGTATTGGCAGCCCGCGCCCTGGGCCCCGAAAACGTACGGGTCATCCTCATGCCCTCGCAGTTTAGCTCCGAACACTCCATCGCTGACGCCCGCGACCTGGCCGAAAACCTGGGCATCGCCTACGACCTCATCCCCATTGCCGACATCTACGGGGCTTTTATGGACAAGCTCTCCCCCATATTTCCCGCCCGCCCTTTTGACGATGCGGAAGACAACGTCCAGGCTCGGAGACGCGGCGTCATACTGCTGGCCCTGTCCAATAAGTTTGGCCACATCCTCCTCAACACCTCCAACAAAAGCGAGATGGCGGTAGGCTACGGGACCCTTTACGGCGACATGTGCGGCGGCCTATCGGTGATCGGCGACGTGTACAAAACCGAAGTCTTCGAACTGGCGCGCTACATCAATAAGGACGGTGAGGTCATTCCCGAAAACACCATCGTCAAGCCCCCCTCCGCCGAATTGCGACCCGACCAAAAGGATTCGGATAGCCTCCCCGACTACACCATCCTGGACGAGGTACTGTTTCAGTACATTGAAAAACGCCAGGGACCCAAGGAATTGATCGAGATGGGTTTTGAAGAGGCCCTGGTCCGACGGATCCTGCGGCTGGTGAACATCAACGAGTTCAAACGCCACCAGACGGCTCCGGTCATCCGCGTCTCGCCCAAGGCCTTCGGGATGGGGCGCCGGATGCCAATCGTCGGAAAGTACCTGTCGTAGGGTAAAAGCGGGATAAATGGGAGCCGGTGAGAATTTTTTCAGCGAGCAGGTCATTTTTTTTCAAAAAATTTTCCCTTATTTTTCAAAGGTTGTAGCCGATTGTAGCTCGTTTTTGTGATTTTGATTTATGGAATTTTTTAGAAAAAGCGTCTATGTATCGGAATTTCTCATTCTAGATGGGGAAATTTCTAGTGATTTCAAACCAAATGGAATGTGGAATTCCAGGTCTGGGTAGCGGAGCTGTGCTTTGGTGCAGTAGCCGCAAAGGGGTGTGCCGTCCTAAAAAAAGTTGACTCTTGTTATTAAATAATAT
>CALCCH010000657.1 GCA_937899855.1 uncultured Saprospirales bacterium
GCCCATGGTGGTTGTGATTTTTAACTGGCATCAGGCCGCTGGCCCACTGCCGAACATTTTTCGAATCCCAGCAAACAAACCGATGACGCCTAGCGCGATGATTTTCCAAAACTTCGCCAGCACCAAGCCGATTTTGGCAAAGAAGCCCGCCTTCATCAGTACCTTTCCGGCAATCAGTCCCCCGATGCCGTAGGCCGCGACTTGGTCGAGGTCCGGGTTAAAATCAGCGTAGCGGTGGCCTTCCTTAAAATTCACACTGCTCAGGATCGGATTGATGTGACGCTGGACGTCTTCCAGGACGTACATCTCCCCGATGGCGTTCAACTGCAAGTAGCCCTTGCGGCCCAGAATGCGGATGTTGTAGTTGAGGGTATTTTGTGGAGACTCGCCAAACTTCAATTCCTTGGCCCAGTGCAGTTTCTTTTCGGCAGCGTCGTAATAAGGCGGCGACGCCCAGCCCACCAATTCCACCGTGGGGTAGCCCAGTCGCTCCCGTTCTTCATTGCTACTCCGGCTCTCCTCCTGCATCGTCTCCAGCAGTTCGTGGTAGTCGATGCTTTTGGCGTCGTCGTCTTCGATGTAGCCCTCCTCGGAGTAGGTAATGTTGATCGAATAGGACGAGTCCTGGAGGGGGCTGGTGTTTTCCGGGACAATCATTCCCATGGAGCGATCGGCAGCTTCGCTGGGGGGATTGCCCCAGATGTCGGTCAGGATCATCTCGCTGTCTTCTCCGTTGAGGTACTTAAAGCCCGCGGGGACCTCGATGGTGGCCATACCGTTATTCAGCTCCACCCGACCCGTTTCGTAGGTCAGCGTATTTTCGATGCTATCCAGGTACTGCTGGACCAAGAGTTGGTACTCAGCTTCGGTAATTTCGGGGCTGATTTGCAGGCTGTCGCTGTCGTTTCCGTAGGCTTGGGTAAAGACCAGACTACTGATCAAAAGGAGAACTTTTAGTTTCATGATAACTTTAGTTGAGTAATTGAAATTTTTTGTTGACGCCACAATGATAAGGAATACTTTTCCAATGCACAAGTTTATCGGGCGCCGACGGGAACGATCAAGGGGCAGCAAAGCTTGGGCCAAGCTCCGCCCGGAACCCATTCACCCCCAGCACGTCCGGGGGCAGTCGTGGGGGGTGAATAAGCTCTGGGGCTGGGGCCCACGAGCGATCTGGAGAAAAGTATTTTCGGTACGGGGAGTTTTAAGCTCACTCCACTACGAAGGCGCCAACGGCCTTTTCACAACCTTCCCAGTTGATTCGGATGTTTTCGTCGTCGTAAAGCGCCTCCTCGGGTTCCAGCAGGTCGGGAAAACCTTTCCAGCCGGCGGTGGGGCCGTAAAAATGACCGGCCTGTGCGCCGGGGTCCATGGCCGCCCGAATGATCCCGGTGGCGCCGTCTTCGGCGGATTGGGCACGCTGCATCAGGTCGCTATCGGCTTCCATCCCACCGGTGGAGGCCGAGGTGATCTGTAGCTGGGTCAGAGCCAGTCCGGGATGGGCGAGCAGGGGCAGGACGTTATTGATTTGGGCGGCTTCCAGCTTTTGCTTGAGGCCGTAGGTGAAAGCGGCGTTGGCCAGTTTGGTCTGGTGGTAGCGTGCCCAGCGGGGCCCTTGGAAGCTGTTGTTTTCTTCCTCGCTGCCATCCCCTCCCAGCTGACCACCGGCGGCTTCGAAGTAACGCGCCTCCAGCGGGGGGCCCAGTCGGGCCATGGAGGAGTGGTTGACGATGCGGGCTTGTTCGCTCTTACGCAGTTGGGGAAAAAGGGCCTTAGTGAGCAGGAAGTGAGCGATCACATTGGTTTGCATCTGTACGTCGTAGCCATCGGCCGTGGCCTGATCGGGCAGGGCCATGACTCCGGCATTGTTGACCAGGACGTCGAGGGTATCGTATTTCGACTGGATGGTTTGAATGGCGTTTTGAACGCTGTCGAAGCGCTGTAGGTCGCAATCGATGGCGTCGAAGCGGCCCTCGGGGACGGCGCTTTGCAGCTTTTCGAGGGCGGCGGCGGCCCTTTCACTGGGGCGATTGAGGAGGAGGACGGTGGCGCCTTTTTTGGCCACTTCGCGGGCGCAAACCAGTCCGGTTCCGCTGGTGGTTCCGGTGATGGCGACCACTTTGCCGCTCATGTCCTGGGCGTGGTTTTGGAGGACGGTGTCGAGGTGGAGGGTGGGAATGTCGTTGGGCATCTTTGGTGTGTTTTTAAGGTTGGTCCGTCGCTCCTGTAAAGGGGCAATCGGGAGTACCACGAAAATATAAAATCTCGGGCGAATGGGGAAAGGGAGTCCGGCAAAAATCCTTACCGGATCCCGAGGTCGCTAGTTGGGATTCCCCTCCGCATCGGTTTCGACGAGGAACAGGTTAAAAGTTCCCCCTACTTCCACATCCTGCTGGGTCCTACCAATCAGCACCAAGTTGCCATTGGGACGTTCCACCAACGCGACCCCTGCATCGGAACGCGGGCTTCCGTAACGCTTCTTCCACAAGACCTCGCCACAGTTGATTTTGGTGAGGAAAACGTGGTTATCAATATCCTCGTTTGAATCGTAACCAGTCGTCAAGACGACCAGACTACCATCCGATACTTTTACGACATCAGCCGGAGATGATACTATGGATTCATCAAAAACAATGGTGGACTTTTCCATTAAATCGCTGGTGAATTGGCTTATGATGACCCCCTCCGCAGTTCGATAATACAGTAAAATCGTCTCATCATCCAACAGCTTCACATCAATAGAACCGAATCCTATGGTATTACAATCCATTACGTCTTTGGTGTCAATCAGATTGCCCTCCAAATCCAGCTTAAATAATTGGCTGGACCACTGTTCGGTGTCGACATCTAAAACCTCAGCCAAGATCAGAATGGATTCATCCACCGGGAGATAAAAGGATTTTCTGGTGATCAGTACGACATCGTCCTCCACTTCTTTGGACCACAGTTCTTCTCCATCCGTTGTAAAGCACTTGATCAAAAAATTTTTTGACAAATAGGACCTCTCCCAGTTATTCATGATCACTAAAAAGTCATTGTTGGGCAGTTCGATCAAGGAGGGCCACTGCTGTCGGAAAGAACTTTCCGCCAGTCTTTTTTCCCAGAGGATTTCACCACTTTCGGTTACCTTCCGGAGGTCAATATTTGCTTCCAAATCGGGTTCAAAGATCGACTGGTTGAGGTAGATAAAATGACCATCTTGGCTGGGAATCAAATCCATCACGGGGTAGACAAACCGATCACCGTAATCAATCAACTTTAAGCTGGTGGGGTCGTGGCTGGAATTGAGGTGGAGGAAAAAGGGATTCCTGGTGAGGTCTTTGTTGGCACTACCCACCCCCTCGATAAAGAGGGATCCATCCGGCCGCAGTTCCGCAGCTTCCGCCCGCAAGGGAGACGAATCAAAAATGGTAAAATGTGCTTCCGAAAATTTTTCGACCTCTTTGATGACGATGGGATCGTCCTTTACGCAGGCCAATTGGGTCAATAGCAATAGGAGCAGTAGGGTCTTGGTTTTCATACCGCAAAAATTTAATTGGTGCTGTTGTACCACAGCAGGTTTGGTAAATAATGCGGAATTCCTAACAAATATAATTCATTTTCGCCAATTCCAAAACCCCTCCTCCCCCATTGTCCAGTATTTTTGTGCGGGTTTCCATGCCACGAGGTAGGATTCAAAACAGTGATGACGGACTTCGAGCAAGAAATTTACGAAGGGCTTCATTTCGCGAGGTGCAATTTAAAGGGGAGGGGGCGAAGCTCTACATCATGATCGTTCCGCGTTTCAATTCCGCAAGGTACAATTCAAAGATAAGTTGGCCATTAGTCTTACGCTTACCCGGACGGCGTTTCAATTCCGCAAGGTACAATTCAAAGGCGAGAGTGGGCATTGAGATCAAGTCTTTTGATTGTTTCA
>CALCCH010000658.1 GCA_937899855.1 uncultured Saprospirales bacterium
ATGCTTCCAACCGATTTCCATCAAGTGTGGCGTCAAAGTTGCCATGCCCAATCCACACCAAAGTATCCAACTTCAAGGAAACCTCAATGGAATCATAAATGGATTGCAATTCGAGTGCACTCGAAAACGGAACGGTAAAATCCGCCGTACCGTGTGCCTTGTACAATACGGGGTCGGTACGGTCAAAAAGGTCTCTGCCGTATACGATTTCAAATGCATCCGTTACGGACTGCCCTCCCCAAAAATCAACTATCGTCCGTACTTCGTATTCCACTCCTACGTTCGTCGATGCCAAGCTTGGATCCTCCGAGATGCTAATTTCATCGGTAAAGTCACCAATTTCAGACAGCACAATTCCCTTGGCGGTATTTGCGCCCGCGGAAGCCCCACCGACGGTTATGTAATTGACATTGATGTTGTACCGATCTTTATTGGCGACCATCCAACGTAGTGCGGCTTTAGCGTCCCGTTGGGCCGGATACATGGCATTAAAGGATGCTTTGTCCTCATCAGAAACGGGTAAGGTAGTTGCAATGTTGGCCCATTCGGCAGGCACCGTTCCCAACTCATCCTTTAGTCGATAATCAATGGAAATAAAAACCCAACCCCTTGAGGCATAAAAGTTTGCCATGTTTACTATCGCGGTTTGCTCTTTGGAACCATTCTCAAATGCACCACCGTGGATAAACACAAATACCGGTCTGTTGAGGGCCGCATTATTGGGGGAGTAGATGTCTAATTTTAAGGGGACTACCGTGTAATTGGGGCTATTCAAACTGTCGTGACTTAGCCCCTCGGCGTAGGTTACGTTGTTTTCTTCAATTACTTGATAGGTGCTGTTTTGCTTGACAAGTGGTATTCCTGCTTCGGTAGCTAACATTTCATCCTCCTCCTTACCGCAAGAAACCAATACAAAAGCGAAGGCCATTAACAAGATTTTATTCATGAGATCAAATTTTAAATTTGTTCTTGGACCTCTTTTCTCGTTAATGGTTTAATCCGATTATCATCAACTAAGCGATAAGTTGTCATTGGACGTTTATCAAGGGTAGCGAAAGGAAGATACGGCTTACCTAATCCGCCGGATATTCGCGCTCCTCCGGCCCCATCCGCTGCGCATCCGCCAGCGGCACCCCAATCAACTCCTCCAAACGGATCCGCGAAATTTCGACCTCCGACCGGTCCGTCTCCGCTCCCTCCTTCGCCGTGTAGTAGGCACTGGAAGCGGCGTTGAAATCCTCAAACTTGGCGTCGTTGTTCTTAAACTTTTCGGAGATGAGCAGGTAACTGCCGTAGGCATCTTGCTCCGCCAGTACCCGGACTTGCAGGGTGGAGCGGGAGCGGCGGTGCTCCTCGTAGGCCTCCAGGACTTCCCGACGAACCAGCAGTTTGCGTTGACTGATGTCAAACTGGGCCATTTTCTCCTTCTCCTCCGCAATCCTAATCTTTACCGGGCGGTGGACAAAAGTCCCCAGGTTGACCGAGGCCCCGACGTTGTAAATCGGAAAGAAGACCGGTAGGTCGAGCCGGTCGCCAAAGATGATATTGCTCAGGCTGATTTCGTTGACGTTGAAGGAGGCCGTGATGTCCTGGGTCCACTCGCGTTTGGTGAGCTTGGTTTCCTTCTCCGCAATGTTGAGTTGGGTGTAGAGTTTCTTATGGGGCGGCGTATTGTTCCAGGCCAGCTGGACGAGGTAATCTTCAAAGGTCTTGGCGCGCACTTCGACGGGGGGTACCACCTTATCGAAGTCCACGGTTTGGCCAAGGGCGGGCACCGCGAGGAGCAAAACGATCAGGAGGAGGGGGAAGTTTGTCAATTTCATACTGGTAGCCGTCGGTATTTTGGGTAAAAAGGTCAAGATTTATGCCGAAAAGTAGGATCGTCGAGGATGTTGTCTCGCCCCGAGAAGAAAGGGATTCCGGGGATGTTTCGGCCGGCTTTGACCTCAGTAGACGTCCACTGCCCGTCGAAGTCCTTGAGTCGGGCCGACATGGCGAGGGTGATGTAAAAGATGATGCTCGTCGGGAGTACCACCAGGGCTTCCTGTGGGTAGTTGGCCAGGGTCAGTTGGAAAAAGATGGTGGCCAAGCCCAGGTAAACCGTTTTGATCTTGGGATCCCGGACCCTCAGGAAATAGTAAATCGTGGTGCGCAGCACCACGAAGAGAAAGGCACAGTAGAGAATCAGACCGATCCAGCCCAACTCTACGGCGATGCGGACAAAGCCACTGTCGTGCGCGAAATTGGCCAATTTGTTTTGCGGGCTAAAGCGCTTGCCCCAGATCCCCGTAGCCCCCAGCCCCGCCCCGAAGGGATGCCGGTGAATGAAGGGCTGAATGTACTTTTGGTTGTCGAGCCGCACCTTGACGGTATCGTCGCTTTTGGAGAGGTCAAAGGCGGATTGGATGCGGTAGATGACCGCACTGGAAGTGGATTTGAGCATCAGGGCCGAGCCGAGGACAAAGAAAAAGCCCATCGCAATCAAGACATTGCGTTTGAGGGTGAGCAGGGCAAAGAAAATCAATCCCACCGGCAGTAGGATAAAGGGCGTCCGCGAGCCCGCGTAAGCCATCGCCAGGATCATGCAAAAGGCCGAACCCAGTAGTACCAGCCGTTGCCAAATCTTAAAGGGCCCACTGGCCAGCACCAGGCAGAGGGTGGCGGAGTAGGACATAAAGATGCCAAAGTTGGTGGGGTCGGAAAAGAAGGAGAAAATCCGCAGTCGCGACCACTGAAAGATCAGTTGGAAGCGCTCGGGGTCGGAGTAGAGCCAGGCCATCTCGCTGGCGCTAAAGCCAAAAAATTCTTGTTTGAGGCCGTAGAGCGCCGATACCAAGGCCGCCGCCAGGATGAGCTTGAGCAGCCAAACGATGGCCCGTAGGTTGCTAAAGGCGTAGCAGGCGACGAAGTAAAGCAGGATCAGCCCGGCCATACTCCGGACGGTAAAGAACCAGGCGAGCCGCGAATCGGCCCAGGGGTTGAGGACTTCGAGGAGGTTGTAAAAGACCCACATCAGTACGAAAAAGCTGATCGGACTGCGGGCAAATGCAAAATCGCGCTCCTTGACCTGTTTGAGTAGGAGGCCAAAAAACATGATGAACAGTAGAATGTCGAGGCTGGTGCCGATGGGGCCGGGAATAAATTTGGTGGCCCAACCCACTCCGACGGCCGTCAGCAAGATGACGCTCAAGCCAAAGACCTGATCAAAGATACACATCACCGCCAGGGGCAGGCCCAGCAGTAGGGCCAGCAGCAGGATACCAAAGGTGTAGTCCCACTCCGCCATCAGGTAGGCGAGCGCGAGGGCCAAAACCGTAAGGAGCGAATAGCCCAGCGGACTATTCAGCTTCTGAAACAGCAATTGATCCGAGATCCAGTGCTTTATTCCGTAATAGGTACGTGCCTTGGGCATGGTCGGGTCGGGCTTTAAAAAAAGAGCACCTTGGCCATACACGCCAGAATCAACAGGGCCACCAGACCGACTGCCGCCACTTCGATGAGCTGCTCTTTCTGACTCAATTGTACCTTTTCAAAGGGATCGGGTTTGTTATTCATTCTTTGGTTTGTTTTTTATTTTTCAATCGCTTCCAGGCTCAACTCCGGCTGGGGGTCCACCTCGGGAGCGGGTGCCACCACCCGTTCGGGCCTAGCTTCGCGGGGTTCGTCGGGAATGTCGTCGTACTCCTTGAGCTTGACCACCATCGCCAAGGAAACGTAAAAAATAATGCTGGTCGGCAACTGCACGATGGCCTCCTGCGGGTAATTGGCCAGGGTCAGCTGGAACAGCATACAGGTGATGCTGAGGTAAATGGCTTTGATTTTAGGATTGCGGACGCGGAGAAAATAATAGATGGCGGTTCGGACAGCCGTAAAGAGAAACAGACAGTAGAGGATGAGGCCAATCCACCCCAATTCCACCGCAATGCGTACAAAACCACTGTCGTGGGCAAAGGAGGCCAAAAAGGAATCGGGGGTAAAACGACGGCCCCCCAATCCGCTACTGCCCAGCCCCGCACCGAAGGGATGGCGGTAGATAAAGGGCTGAAACAATTTATGATTATCAAAACACACCTTCACCGTATCGTCGCTCTTGGTGGGGTCAAAGGCCGACTGGATGCGGTACACCACCGCACTGCTGGTCGATTTCATCATAAACCCTACCCCCAGTACCAGCATACAACCCATCACCATGATGATCCGCCGCGAAAGGGTGAGTAAGGTAAAGACGATAAAGCCAAAGGGCACCAGGACGAAGGGCGTCCGCGAGCCCGCGTAGGCCATGGACAAAAACATGCAAAAGCCGGCAAATCCCAACAGCATTTTTTGCCAGGGCCGGAAGGGGCCCATGAGCAAGGTAAAACACAGCGTACCGGTGTAGGACATATAAATGCCAAAATTGGTCGGATCGGAAAAGAAGGAAAAAATCCGCAGCCGCGACCACTGGAAAATGAGTTGGAAACGCTCGGGATCGGAATAGAGCCAGGCCATCTCGGCATTGGTAAAGCCTAGAAACTCCTGCTTGAGCCCGTAGAGGGCCGATAAAAAGGCCAGCCCTAAAATCAGCTTGAGCGTCCAGTATATGGTCCGCAGGTTGTTGAAAGCAAAACAGGCCACGAAGTAGAGGAGCACCAAGCCCGCCATACTGCGCACCGTGTACAACCAAGCCATCTGCGAGCCCGCCCAGGGATTGAGCACCTGAATGAGGTTGTAAAACACCCACACCATCACCCAAGCACTGATCGGACTCTTCGCAAAGCCCTTGCGCCGGTCCTGTACCTGGTGGATGAGAATCCCAAAAAAGGAAATGAACAGCAGGATGTCGAGGGCCGTACCGAAGGGAATGTTGTACTTGCGGAACAATTCCACAAAGATGGAAATGGTCAGGATGAGGTAGATGCTAAATTTTTGGTGATAGATACAAGCTCCCACCACCGGTAAACCCAGGATGCCCGCCAGCAAGACCACCCCGTACTTCATCTCCACCAGGGTCAGTAGGTAAGACAAGCCCAGCGCCAGCACACTCAGCAGGACAAAACCGAGGGGGTTCCGCAATTTCTGAAAGAGCAGTTGGCTAAAAAACCAAGCCTTAATGGACTGAAACGTGCGTTCCAGGACCGTGGGTTTACTCGAGTATGTCTCTGTATCGGGTAGCAAATTATGGCAAGCTATACGGGTTGACCGACATTTGTCGTCTTTTGTTGAATAAAATCGTTGATGATCTCCCAGATTTGCTCCACCCGCGCATCCCAGTTATTGTTTTGCGCCACTTCCAAGCGCTCCTCCCGCCGCTCGATACTGTCCTCCGCGATGGCTCGTTGGATGTTGTTCAAAAAGGCCTCGTGCGAGTCGCTGAGGTAAATGTGTTCGCCAAAGGATTGGATGTCTTCCGAAAAGGAAGTCGACACCACGGGGCGACCCGCCGCCAGGTATTCGTTGATCTTGAGCGGGTAGATGCTCTTGGTCAGGGTATTGCACAAAAATGGGATGATCGCACAGTCGAAGCGCTGGAGGTAGGGCGCCAGCTCCTCGATGGGCTTGGGGCCGGTAAATACCACATTGCGCAGGCGATCGATGCCTAAGTTCTTAATTTCGGGGCTGTTGACGGGGCCCACCAGGACCAGCGTCTTGTCGGTGTGGGTTTCGGCAATTTTCTTGAGTAGCGGATAGTCGATTCGGAGGGCATCCATATTGCCCACAAAGCCGATGACCTTGCCTTCCAGGTGGGTCAGCTCGGGAGGGCAGGGGAGGGCTTCCGTTTGCGCCCGCTGGAAAATGGCCGTTTCGGCCGCATTGTGTACGATGTGGGCCACCGGGTTGAGGGGAGATTTGAGGCGGTACAACTCGCGCGAGGTCACGGTGAGGGCATCCGCCGCTCGAATGGCCTCCTCCTCCAACCGTACGCCGTGCCGGATCGTATATTCACTCACCGCCATGTCGTCGATACACTGATAAATCGACATCACCGCTCCGTATTCCTTGGGCAAAACCGGTGCGAAAAAGGGATTGAAACAGTTGAGGTAGATGAATCGCTTGATGTTGTATCGGGTGATGACCTCCTTGATCGCCCGGAGGATGATCCCTTGATTGCGCTGGTTTAACGACCGGTGCAGCGGACCGACGGGGAGAAAATTGATCGGTAGGGTGAGGGGCGGAATGACCGAGATGACCTTGGGATGGACCTCTTCGTACTGGTTGTCACCACCGCGGAGCCGGGCCCGTCGCTCCCGGTACTGATCGCCCGGAATTTCGGTAAAGTAATCCTTGTAGGAATAGGGGTGATTGATGTAAAACACCCGATTGTTTTTGGCCAACACCT
>CALCCH010000659.1 GCA_937899855.1 uncultured Saprospirales bacterium
GGCGGCTCCTGTTCGGGAGTATCGGACGGGACTTGTACGAATTGCTTTACCGTTCTAGCGGCCCCAACGATTATGGTATTCCCCACTTCGGGCGAGCAGAATACGTCCTTTAGCGTTACGATTACGGGGATGGGCTCGACCTGGTCGAGTGCGCACTGCGTCGAGTTCTCGGATGGGGTGTCGACCTTCAATTTTACGGGAATGTCCTTTAATGCCTCTACCCTTACCGGCACCCTGAGTATCCCCATTGGGGCCAACGTCAGCTCCAACTACGACGTGAAGGTGTACGATAATAATGTCGGTAGTTGTGTGGGGGTAAATGATGGGATCTGCCAAGATTGCTTTACGGTAACGGCTACCACTCCCAGCATCAGCTTTATCTCGCCCAGCTCCCTGGCTCAGGGCGATGACTTCCCCGTGATCGTTTCGGGAACGAATACGACCTGGGCCAACGGTACAACTCACTGTATCGAGTTCGATGATGGGGTGAGCAATTTTAGCTTCGTAGGTACGGCCAACGGTAGCCAACAGTTGCTCGGTAATTTGGTAGTACCGCCCACCGCCAACGTCAGCAGCAATTACAACGTCACGGTCTTCGACGTCGACGGTGGTGCCTGCTCGGGCGTATCCGATGGCGTTTGCGCGAGCTGTTTCAACGTCACCGAAGCGCCCCCCATCAACTCCAGCCCCCTCAATGGAGGCATCGGAGAAACCTTTGCCATCAGCATTACGGGAACCGGAACCAATTGGTCGAGTGCGCATTGCGTAGAATTCAGTGATGGCGTATCGACCTTCACCTTCGTTGGTATGGCCATGAATGCCTCTACCATCACGGGCAACCTCACCGTTCCGATGAGTGCGAATATCAGTGCGAATTACGACATCAAAGTCTACGTCGATCCCACCGGAAATTGTTCGGGATTGGGTGACGGACTCTGTGTCGATTGCTTTGAAGTTACCTCGGCGGTCCCCGTCGAGTGGCTGTCCTTCCGGGCCGCTCTGGCCGACGAAGGCGTCCAGTTGGATTGGAGCACGGCGACCGAGCTCAATTCTCATTACTTTGAAGTTCAGCGCAGCTGGAACGCCAAGGATTGGCAGGCACTGCACCACGTGGATGCCCAGGGCTTCAGTACCGCCGTTAGCGACTATGGCTATCTGGACCGCAACCCCTATCCGGGCCTAAACTACTACCGGATTGAGCAGGTGGATGTAGATGGACAAAAATCCTATACCCCCGTCAAGAGCGTGGTATACGAAGCGAGCAAACGCTTGTTCGAAGTATTCCCCAATCCCACGGCGGACGAAGTCAACATCTTCTTCAACGATGAACAGGCCGGTACCGCGAGCCTGCTGGTACAGGACATCTTTGGCCAAACGGTACTTCAAGAATTGGATTGGGATGCCGGGGCGAATCCCAAAGTCTCGCTGGCAACGCTCCCCGCCGGTGTCTACTTCATCCGCATCCAAAGGGGTAGTCAACAAGACGTCCGACAGATCGTCAAGCAATAGTCCGATCGTCGGCGGCTTCCCGCTCCAATTGAATCAGAATCGCCATGCTGCTCCAAATCAGCATGGCGATTTTGCTGTGGTGGAAAAAGTTATTGAACAAGGCGTGGATAAAAAAGGTGAGCAAGCCAAAGCCTAGGGCCAGGGCCAGGTAGCGGTGGCTGTCCCGCGCGGCCGACCAATACACGCGCCCCGCCGTAAAGAGGCTGGTCAGCACTAGGGCGAGGAAGAGCAGTCCGCCCGGCCAGCCCAGTTCGGCCAGGGCCTGAAAATATTCGGAATGCGCCCCTCCACCCCGCCCCGGTGGATGGGGTCCCACCTCCGTCACGCTGATCCGAGTCATCTCCTCCGGTTTTTGGTAGGGCAAATAAGCCAATGCGTAGGTACCCGCACCAAAGCCCCGCCAGGGGCGATCCCCGACCATCCGCCAGGCGCAGCGATAGCGGTTGAGTCGCTCCAGGTTGGAAACATCCGTGGTGACATTGGCCACCGAAGCCATTTGCTGCCACCAATTCCCCTTTTTGGATTCTACCCGATTTTGTAAGATGCCCGCCCAGAGGCTGGGGAGCAGCAGGGCCAGGCCCAGCAAGCCCAGCCCCGTTAGCCCGAGCATCCAACGGAAGTAATGCCGGAACAAGACCAGTGTGCCCGTTAGCCCGAGTGCCAGGAGGGCGCTGATCCAGGCGGCCCGGCTGTAGGAGAGGTAGACGCCCAGGAGCAGCAGCAGGACTACGGGGTAGGCGTAATGCCAGCGTCCGCGGCGGCGGTGGAGGGCGTAGAGGTAGGGACCCAGCACGAGGAGGAGGGCGGTACTGAGCAGGGCGTGGTCGAAGAAAAAGGGGCGGGCTACCAGTACCGAAGCATCGATGCGGAAGTCGTATTGCGCGTGTACGCTCCAGGCGTAAAGGAGGAGCAGGAGGAGGGGAAAGGTGTAGAGGTTGAACCAACGCGGTAGGAGCTGGGGCAGTTGCCAACCGATCAATAGGGGGAGGTAGGCAAAGAGGTACCAGTGGGTAAGGGCCACCAGACCGTACTTGGCCGATACCAGGGGCGCGCTCGATCCGGGAATGGTGAGGAGCATCCACAGTAGCCACAGGCCGCTGATCCGGAGGAGGGGCGCCTTCCACAGGGTGGCGTGGTGGTGGCGCCACTGACAGAGCAGGGGCAGGCGGCGTCCGACGAGCAAAATTTGGAGGGGTTCGCTGGGTACTTCGAGGGCCAGGCTGCCTTGGGGAAGGTCGACGGCGAAGGGGAGGGAGAGCAGCAGTAGCAGGTAGCCACCGGCGATCCAGGGGACGGAGGGGAAGGGCAAATAGGGAAAGCGTCGGAAATCGAAAATGGGTTTCATCAGGTTACGAAAGTAGGGATAATTGGCCACTTTTAATTTGACTATCTTTGGGCTTCTACCAGCAACCCTATTCATGATTTGGCTCCTTCTTGTTCTCCTTTTATTCCTTCTGCCCGTACTCGTGGGCTACCTCCTTTCGGTACGCCCCTACCGCGGGCCCCAGAGCGATCACTTCGACGGGACCGTATTTAAAAATCCCAGTGGGCAGAGCTCAAAAGGCCTCGGCTCCGTTTTTCGTTACCTGCGCGAAAACCGCCCCGACCCCTGGCCCGACCACTACGAAGACAACGTCCACCGCGACCCGCATCCAACCCCACGCCGCGGGGGGGGGGGGGGGGGGGTGGGGAGGCGGGGGAGAGGGCG
>CALCCH010000660.1 GCA_937899855.1 uncultured Saprospirales bacterium
ACCTGTTCCACACCGAACAAATCCGCCGCGAAAGACAGCAACGCGACCGGCAAGCCACTTTTGACGTCAGCGCCCTCACCGCCCTCCTGGATGGCGCCCAGGCCGAACTTCACCAACGACTACGCATACTGCTCCAAGACCCCTTCTTCCAATTGGGCCAGTGGCGCGACAAAGCAGACTACCGACGCCAGGTCCTCGATTGGTGCCGAGCCGTGGCCCAGCAGGGACTGGGTGCCCTCGCCTTTCCCGCCGCCTACGGTGGCCAAGACGATATGGCGGCCTACATCGCGGCCTTCGAAGCCCTCGCTTACCACGACCTCAGCCTGACCGTCAAATTTGGCGTCCAATTCGGTCTCTTCGGAGGCAGCATCTACGCCCTGGGAACAGTCCCACACCACCAAAAGTACCTGCGCGACGTCGGGAGCTTGGAACTGCCGGGGTGTTTTGCGATGACCGAAACCGGCCACGGCTCCAACGTTCGCGGCTTGCGGACAACGGCGACCTACCGGGCGGAGGGCGACTGCCTCATCGTTCACACCCCCAGTGAAGAAGACGGCAAGGAATACATCGGCAATGCCTTGGATGGGCGAATGGCAACAGTCTTTGCCCAGCTGATCGTCGGCGACGTCAATCACGGCGTACACGCCATCTTGGTCCCCCTGCGCGATACGGCGGGCCGTTTGCTACCCGGCATTCGAATCGAGGATTGTGGCTATAAATTGGGACTCAATGGAGTGGACAATGGCCGCATTTGGTTCGACCGGGTGGAGGTACCGCGGGCCAATCTGCTCAATCGCTTTGGGGCCATCGATGAGGCAGGGCAGTACAGCAGCCCGATCGAAAATCCGGGACGGCGGTTTTTTACCATGCTGGGCACCCTGGTGGGGGGGCGGGTGAGCGTACCCCGGGCGGGACTGAGTGCAGCAAAAACGGGCTTGACCATCGCCATCCGCTATGCCCTCCAACGACGACAGTTTGCGCCAAAGGAAGGGGAAGAAGAAACCCTGCTCCTCGACTATCCCAGCCACCAAAGGCGCTTGATGCCCTACCTGGCTAAGGCTTACGCCCTGCACTTTGCCTTGCAGTACCTGACCGACCGCTACGTCCAACGGAACGAGACGGACATCCGCGAAATCGAAACCCTCGCGGCGGGCCGCAAGGCCTACGCCACCCGCTTTACCACGGATTGCCTGCAAGAATGCCGGGAAGCTTGTGGCGGTAAGGGCTACCTGTCCGAAAACCGCTTTGCCGCCCTCAAGGCCGATTCCGATATTTTTACCACCTTCGAAGGGGACAATACCGTTTTGCTCCAATTGGTGGCCAAGGGTTTGCTCTCCGATTTCCGCAAAGAATTTCACGACGAAGGCTTTCGGGCCGTCATCCGTTACCTGGGCTCCCAGGTCAGCGATACCCTATCCAAAAATCCCTTCCAAACCCGCCGGACGGAGCGCGACCATCTCCTCGACCCCACGTTCCAGCTCGAAGCCTTTCGCTACCGCGAGCGGGCCCTCCTCTACTCGGTCAGCGCTCGAATGCGGAACTACCTCAACCGCCGGATGGATCCCTACGACGCCTTCTTGCGTTGCCAGGTCCACACCATCGAACTGGCCCGGGCCTACATCGAGCGCATCGTACTGGAGCAATTTGTAGCGGTCGTAAAAAGAACCTCCCCGGAGCTACAGACTCCGCTCAAATGGCTGTGCGATTTGTACGCGCTACACACCATCGAAGGACACAAAGGTTGGTACTTAGAGCAGGAATACTTACGCCCTTCCAAGACCAAGGCGATTCGACGCCTGGTCGTCCAACGCTGTCGGGAGGTTCGCCATGAGGCGGCATCCCTGACGGCTGCCTTTGCGATACCGGAAGAAAGCATTGCCGCCCCCATCGCCAGACGAGCGATGGGCTAACGAAAAAAGTGGGGACGGGCCTATTTACCAACGCCCACTTGATCGTGACTAAATCTAATTTCTGGCCGCTTTCAAGTACTTGCTTAGAGTGCGCAGGGAAAGCTAGGGGACAAAAAGGGGTAGCGTGGAGGCTCCAGACTCTGTGCTTACAATCCGAAGAAAGTATTGCCCACTTGCCAGGGCAGTTGCTTCAAAGCTCCAGGTTCTTCCGTCCGTCATCCGGTCTGGCGTAAGCGCACTCAGCAGTTTACCGCCACTGTTGTAGAGGAAAAACTGAGGTTGGCCTTGCTGCACTTCCGCCGTACTTACCCTAAAAGTTGTTGTTGCCGGATTGGGATAAAGGGAAT
>CALCCH010000661.1 GCA_937899855.1 uncultured Saprospirales bacterium
CCACGGAGAAGTCAAACTGCGGCGCTCAATCAAGCGGCAAACGATTGATTCCCGTCAGCCAACCGCGAACGTTGTAGGAATAGCCAATCGACTGTAAGAATTGATCGTTCTCCCCGCCGAGTGCTTTACCGATCAATTCATCGCGGTGGTTATAGCCTTGTTCACTCAAAATCACCCAAGGGTCATTGTTGATCTTGTGCCAGGTCTCTTTACGGCGGAAAGAATGATCATAGGTGTAGCGCTCTCTAATTTTAATGTAGCCATTGTGGCTTTTATTCAGATGCTCAATGATGTCCGTAGCGCCGTAGTAGGTGGTGGTAAAGGCATCTAAGCCACCCCGATGGTTCTGTTGAGTCACCAAACCCACTCGGCCGATATGATCAAAATAGTATTTGGTATCTAAGTGCCCACCGTCCCCCAGATTGGCCACCCGCTCCTTGGTCAGTTGCCCTTTTACGGCACCACTGCCTTCATCATAAGTGTTGTCGATGAGTACCCCGCCGGGACCCGTCGTCGTTTTTAAACGACCGTAGGCATCATAAGCATAAGTAAGCGTTGTTCCCTTGGCATCGGTCGAGGTACGCAAACGATCCGTTTGGGGATCGTAGGTAAACTGCTGAATGCCCGCTCCCGGTATCTTTTTAGAAGCCAACAAGTTATAATTATCGTAGACGTATGCATAAGCTGCCGGATCGCTAGAATTACTCGTCTCCGGCGGTAGTACGCCGATTAGATTGCCCCGGTCATCGTACTCGTGATACGTATCTACCTTTTGTCCATCATCTACGTAGCGACGGGTCAGGATCAATTGCCCAATCTTATCGGTAAAGGTCTCCGTTCGGTGATTGTTTTCATCATACACCGTTTGTTTGTAGAGCTCACAGGCTGCGTAGTTACCCACTTCGCCAGCGGCGTTACAAGCGTAGCGGGTACGGACGCTGCTGTTGTCCGCAAAGGTCCGTTCCAATTCCCGATTCAAGGGACTGGCCTCAAAGCTGAATCGCGTTTTGGGACCGCGAGGGTCGGCGTAGTCACCCTGGCTTCCTCCCTCATAGGGGAGGTATTGCAAGTAAGGGCGACCTTGGGCATCGTAAAGCGTGGCATGGACCACATCATGATGATTAGGCGAATATTGCCGCGCAACCGATTGTAGGTCTCTCCCCAATCCATCAAAATATTGATAGGACCACTGCTTGAGGGCACTATCGTAATTCGAGATTCGGTTGGGCGGACCGCCATCCGCTAAGGTATAATCGTAAGCCAGGGTGTTGGTAATCCCGCCATTGCGTTCGCTACTTTCCTGTAATCGCCCAAAACCATCGTATTTAAAACCAGCTTCAATGTCATTCAAATCGGTGATGGTTTGTACCATCTTGGTGTTGGGATAATATGCATATGTCCAAGTCCAATCCAACACCTGCTTTTTGGTGACGCGGTGCCTATCCCAGCTGTAACTAATCGGAGGCTCCCCCCGCAGTTCCACCAGACGGATATTACCCTGGCCATCGTAGTCCAGCTTGAGCAGGGTCCGCAAACAGCCATTGATATATTTATCTTTTTGTTCCCTCAAACGGGGATCGCCAGCGAACAAGGCATAATGATTCTCTTGACCACCAACCAAATTAAGGTTACCGTTCCTACCCACTTTCCGCCTGATTGCAATGTGAAAGTTATTCATGTGACGATCCAACATCACTTGGCGCGCACTGCCGCCCAGGTTCGAGTCTTTGGTATAGTCCGTCTCGGTTCGGTAGGTTTTTCCATCACTGTTGATCAAGGCCGTCGCCGTCGGAAAAAAGTGATCCGTTCCGTTGTACTCGTAGTCGATAGTCGTACTCACACTATCCAAGGCTTGGACCCTTTTTTTCAATCGGTATTGGGGCCGGGCACGAATGCGATAGGGGGTGTAGTAGAAAACATTGGCGCATTGATTGCCACCTTTAGCAAGTCGAAACATTTTATCCGAGCTGTTTGCGTAGCTATCGGAAATGGGGGTATATTGATCTTGTGCCTTTATCTGCTGGCCCTCATTCACAACCGTCATGGCCGCTAAATTTCCTGATAAGGTTTTGATTTGAGCGGGAGGACTGGGAAATTGATTCGGGCTAGCGGGTCCGGCAGGATTTAAATCTTCGATTTGGTACTGGTACCGTGTATAACCATTCCCTTCCCGATAGACTTTCACGTGTTCATACCCAATGTGATTGCCATCAAAGGAGCTTAGGGGGACAATAGCTTGGTCAAATAACCACATTCCAGCCGAGGCACTGGGATTGCAGTTATAGTCTGGATTAGTGGGGGCACAACCATTGGTGGTGGAGGCACAAGTAGAGACTCCAGGACAACCATAGTTTTTCCACCGCCAGCTGTAAACGGGCATTTGGTACAGTACCCCGCTCGACCGACCATCCGTGTAGGTGGGATGGCTATAATCAAACTTGTTCACCAAGTCATTACTCGCCGACATTCCATCGTGCCTACGAATTTCTTTGATCCGCAAGCCGCCAACCGCCAGGTTGTCATTGACCATGGTCTCGGTGGTATGGCTAATCTTTAAATAGCCGGCACTATTGGAGCCTTTAATTTCAAACAGATAGGGAATATTGGGGCTCAGGTTGGGAAACAAATGCACCAGCTTACCCTGTTGAAGACGTCGAAAATGATTGGTACAATTTAAATAATACGTCCCGGTTTGATCGACGATTGGACCGGTGCTGCTATGGCGTACGATGATTTCCATTCCAATGCCATTCACCGGAGTGGTGGAACAGTCACAGGCCAAGGCTTCGGTCAGTTCAAAAAGATAATCCGTCTCATCGATTTGTTGTTGGGAAGTAAAGGTCACCGTATGGGGGGCTTGATCCGAAGAACTGTACGTGGGAGGCCCCTCACAACGACCGGGAAAGGGATGAATTCGGTTGACTTCTGCCAGAATCGCCACATCGGTTTGCACGCGGGTACCAAAGCGTTGATTGGCCTCAAAGGTGAAAGCAGAAGAACCACCCGTGGGATAGGTCGCCTTCCGCAAAGTCCCCAATTTCATGGCGTCCTCATTCGATTCCCGATCCGAATCACCAATCCAATTTCTAAAAAGAACGGTATCTGCACAAATATTTCCTACGGGAAAATCATACAGCGTGGGTGGAATATTTAGGCTTCCCGGATTT
>CALCCH010000662.1 GCA_937899855.1 uncultured Saprospirales bacterium
GTAGAGCTTTGCGAAACATGGCAGGAGTTTTTGAGGTTGAAAAATCGCGTCGTACCAAGGTCAGTAGGTTTTTAGAACTTCTGCAAAAGGGGAATAGTTCCGCCCTCGGTGCCCTTATTTTTCGGGTCCCCCAGCGGGCCACACCCGCACAATTGGTTTTTGTGGAGAATGGAAAAATTTAATTTCTAACGCCATTAGCCCCAGCACTTTATCATTGGCGGAAGGGAACCTGTGGAGAAGGAAAAAATTTGGCGATCGGGCGGCCCCGGTACTAGCGACCCAAGTAGCATCTGTGGTAAAATACCTCCCCCGTGGGCGTCCTCATTTCGAGCAGGTAGATACCGGCGGGCCAGCTCGTCAGGTCCAACGCGTAGGTATCGGACGCAGTGGGCCGGTGGGGGACCGTGGCGAGGTACTGTCCCCGAACGTCGAACAGGCGAATGCGGCGCAGCGCAGCTTCGGAAGCGAGGGTGACAAACAGCTGGCCACGAGCGGGATTGGGAAACACGCTCGGCTGCCCAGTCTCGGGTTCGCGTAGGGCCGTAAGGGGCGCAATATCGATCAAGAGGGTATCGGACTGGACACAATTGGCCGGGTAGCTGGCGGACAAACGCACCGAATAGGTCCCCGGCGACTGATAACGGTGAATGGGGCTTTCCTCGACAGAGGTGTTACCATCCCCAAAATCCCAAGCCCAGGTACTGGCCATCGTGGCGTTGGAAGAAAAAGCCAGATCGACCTCGACCGAAGTATCCCCCGTCCACTCGATGGTGGTAAGCGGCGGACCCGCGTAGGCAGCCCCGCGCCCCACGGCGTAGCAAGCGTTGGTAAATTGAATTTCCTGCCCACTGCAAGGACCGTAAAGGTCAATACAGGATTGGATGCCAAAGCGACGAACGTCCGCAAAGGTGGAAGCAGGGGGGAGATAGACCGTCATGGTGCGAAACAGGATGTCGGCCACCTCGGACATCAGCAGCGGCTCCACGGTGTAAGCATCGCCATTGTCATTGGTACCACCTCCTCCTTGGGTCAGGAGGTAAAAGCAATGATTGAGGATCTCGGAGTTCGCGTTGATGTCGGTGCTGCTCCAGAATTGGCCTTGGTAGGTATCCGGATGATCGATCGACTTGGGATCTTCCATGTTCCGCAGCGCCTCCCCACTTACCGTCACCATATCGCCGATGAAGTAATTGGCGGTACCGGGGTTGAGGTTGAATTCGAGGATGACCGAAAAAATATCGCTGTAAGCCTCGTTGAGCGAAGCCGTTTCGAAGTTAGAATTATTCCAACCCACCGTAGAGGTATAAGCGTGCATCAATTCGTGCCCGACGACCTCCATCGCGGTGAGGGGCTTGAAGAAGTTGCCATCCCCATCCCCAAATTGGAACGAACTGCCGTTCCAACTGGCGTTAAACCGATTGCTGTGGTGAACGTGGCTCACCAGGGCGGATCCCTGATTGTCGTAAGAATCCCAGCCGTGGACTTCGAGAAAGTAATCGTACATCAAGCCCACCGCCCAGTGAACGTCGTAAGCCGCGTTGTCCAAGTCGGTGGTGGTGTCCCAGAAATTATCCGTATCCACAAAATCGACGGCACTGCTAAAGTCCGAGCTGCCATTCAGGTCGAGGGTAATCACATCGGCCCCCCGGCTAAAGTCGCGGAGCACAAATTCGTTGGGCGCCAAGCTATCCACCCAGATGGTTTGCCGACCGTGGTGGAAGCACTCGGCCACGCCCGGTACGGTCAGGTGGGTCAGTTGGTCCCGCTCGGCGACGATGGCTCCGTCGACAGGGTCAACAAATAGCCACTTCCGGATCAGGGGTTCTTGGGCAAACAGTTCAATTTTGTAAGCACAACGGTACCCCGCCTCGGTTCGGACGATCCGCAGCTCGGGCTCCGGGAACTCAGCATCCGCCCAGGCCCAGTCGACTGGCCCCAGCGCCACCTTCGCCCGTTCCATAGCCACCCCTGGCTCCAAACGGACGGTGGGGACGAGGTCAACCCCGGGGTAAAATTCCCCGTTGGCCGACAGTAGGGTTTGGCCACGGCGATGGACCATCAGGATGCCGTCCTGCACCGGCAGGTCGCGGTAGGTTTGGGCGTACCGCAGGTGTTCGATCCCCAGCCGGTCGGTATAGCGGCGGCGCAGTACGAAGTTGGTTTCCGGCCCGGCTCCCAGTTCGCTACGCAGCCAGGCCGCAATCTGCGCCTCCGGGAGTTCGAGGGGGGCGCTTGGACGCAGGAAGGGTTTGCGAGCCGGGGGTGCTTCGCTAGGGCTTGGGAAAGTGGGAAGGCGCCACTCCGGCTGCCAAGCCAGGGCAATGAGGAGGGGCAGTAAAAAGAGGGACAAACTAACTTTGCGCATGCCGAAGGATTGAATCATTTATGAGGTGTTGAAAGATACGCAAATCACGAGGAGTGCGAACGCTCGTATCCCAAAAATCCGGGCCTTTGGATGCTGGCAGTCAAATGGTCGGGGGATAAAATACACAAGACCATCCCGTTGGAATGGTCTTGCTGAGTGGCGCCCAAGGCGGTGCAGTGCAGCACTCGGGGTTTAGAATTTTCCATTGTCATTTTTCCACTCCGAGCGGGGAGGAATGGTTTCGATCACGTCCCAGTGTTCGACGATTTTTCCTCCGTCCAATCTAAACAGATCGTAAAAGGCCACGTGCTCGCCTGCGCCGGCTCCAAAGTGCCCCTCACTGATGGTGAGTACAAAATTGCCCTCGCCCAATACCCGGTGGATTTTATCGTACTTCATGACCATGCCATTTTCGGCAAAATACTGAAGGGCAGCCCCCAAGCCATCCAGGCCATCCGCCACCGCGGAGTTGTGCTGAAGGTATTGCTTGGGATTGACGTAAGTCGTCATTTTATCCCCTTGGCCGCCGAGCAGTACGTCGTTGACAAAACCCTTCACCACCTCTTTGTTGGCGGCGGTCCGATCCGTATCTCCAACTTCGGTAGCCCCGTCGAGTTGGGTTCTTCCGCTGGGATTGGGAGGGGTGATGGGGGCGAGGTTATCCCAATGTTCGACGATCAGCCCCCGCTCAAAACGGAAGACGTCAAAGCCGACTTTGGGGCCAAAAAAATCGTACTCCGTGTGGGTGACGACGAAGTCGCCGTCCGTAAAGGCCCGGACGACTTTGGCCTTAAAACCCTGGGGTGGCGTGGCTTTCATCACTTCCCCAAAACCCGCCAGGCCGTCGCCGACCGCGAGGTTGTGCTGGATGTACTTTTGAGGGTTGATGTAGGCCACCGGGCCGGGATCGCCCGTGTTGAGGCTGTGGAGTACGGCAATGGCTTTTTCTTGGTTGGTCATTTGGTGCGTTGATTCCATGGTGACATTATTTTTAGTGGCTTGTGCAAAAAGGGAGGGGCCGAGCAAGAGCAGGGCCAGCCCCGTAAACAGGTGGGATACCGATTTCATGATGTTGTTTTTTATCGCGTTAAAGTCTGGTACAAAAGTAGGCCTTGATGGAGGGCGGGAAAACGTCAGAAAGTGCCTTTGGACTGTAAAAATGGGAAAGTTGCGCTCCTAGCGCCTTGGGTTAGCGAGGATGGTTGCACCGGTGCGAGCTAGGCGTGTATCCGTCGAAATGCCTCGGGTGAGCTACGGACGTGTCTTTTGAAGTACTTGTAAAAATTGGTGGGTTCCTCAAAGCCCGCGGTGTAGGCTACTTCGGTGATCGACAGCTGGGTGTTGATGAGTAGGCGTTTGATCTGTGTGATGAGGATATCGTCGATGAGGGCCTTGGCGGATTTGCCCAGTACGGTGCGGCAAATGTTGTTGAGCGTCTTGGTCGTTCGATTCATCATCCGGGCGTAGTCGAGGGCCTTTTTGGTGGCAAAACAGTGGCCTTCGATGAGTTGCTGTAAACGCAAAAACTCGTCGAGGTAGTGGCTCCGCGTCAGTTTGCCCTCCCGGCGAGCCTTGAACCGAAACAATTTCATGACGAGTAGGTGTAGGGCACTGCGGATGATCCCGATCGAGAATTCGTCTTCCGCTCGGTAGTAATCTTGTTGGATGATGCTGACCAACTCCAGGATTTCCTCAAATTCATCCGGTTCCAGGTCGATTTTGGGAGAGGCCAGTTGTTCGTTGAACAGGTGGAAGGCGCGGAGCACTTCGGTTTTGCCGTAGTGGCTGGCGAGAAAATCCTCGGTAAATAGGAGCAGGTAACCTTCGACGTCGGGGGCTCGACTGAAGCGTTGCAGTTGGTCTTTGCGGATGGTGAGGAGGGTACCGCGTTGGTAGGGATAGGCCCCAAAGTCGATGTTGTGGGTACCTCGGCCGTGAGTAATGACGAGGATGTTGAAAAAGGCAATTTTGTGGGTCTGGGTGAGGGAGTGATCGATTTTGCGGTCGAGCAATTCTTCCAAGCGCACCAGGTCAAAGTCGGAGCGGGGGCGATTGCGGTTGTCGAATTTGATGTGTTTGATGTCCACTTCCTAGAAAAATTTACCCGGCGATTCCAGCATCTTAGGGAGGTGGCCCGTATCTTTGGGCCTTTGCGAAGCTAGGGCTTTGGCCCTTGGAATGCAAATTCTGTCACCAAAACTATGAGCGATGAAAAATTTGAAAACCTGGTCCTTCTTTTTACTAACCTTGGCCGTTCTGGTGTTGTCCGCCTGTCGGGAAGACGAAGAGTGCATGGCGCCCGCCCTGTCCTCCAATGTGGTTGGAGAATGGGAGCTGCTGGGTGACGAAGTAGAATTTCGCAGCGATGGCACCTTGATCGACGAGGGGGATGTCCTCATTTCGGTCGGTACCGATACCAATGCCAAGAGCTGGTCGGCCCGCGGTGATACCTTGACCCTGGACGCCAGTGGCAGCTCCGGGGCGGCTTCGGTAGACCTGGCGGTGGTCGAAAACGAATGCGACGCGATTGCTTTTGAATTGTTTGGCTTCAACATACAGATGAGACGGAAGGAGGATTAGGGGCAAGGATGCGGCGGCTAGGGTTGAATGCTTTCCCCCACCTGTGGGGGGACTTCACCTAAACCAGAAATCTAGTTCTCGGCAATGGATCAGGTTAATAAAAGGACTCCCCTTCCTATTCCTTTGCAAATCAGGGCTACAACACATTCTACCTTAATCTTTATTTCTAGTAGGATTACTAGCAAATATCAGTGAAACAGATTTAATTCTTACATGAAAATATTAGAACAAGTGTGGTTTAGTATTTAAATTTTCATGTAATGGTGGTAGATCAATTTAGGTAATGTGATACTCATTTTTTGCTTATCATAAGTATGAAAGGTTGGATTTTCTCTATAATGAAAATATAATCTTCCAGTCTCTAAGTCCTTGTAGGCCAATAGAGAATAATAGTAAAGTATCTCAATTATCTTCCCAGAATCTAGAGAGAACTTGAGAGAGTCAATCTCATTATGCAATCGCATATAATTAATATCAGGATTCTCCGCAATGAACGGGAAAACTTCCATAAAAAGTAGTTCAACCTCTCTACTATCGAAATGCAGTGAAAGCTCATTTTTTATTTCACTAATATTGTTATCAATATACGAAATAAGTAACTCCTTCACGTTTCGTGGCTCTAGCGGGAATGTATAATCATTCTGTCCAACCCTCATCAAGAAAGTGATCAAGTCTCTAGGTCGATACGATGTAAAGTCAATTACATATTTAAATGAAGACTTGTTATTGTAATCTTTGAAGGATTCTTGGAAAAGTGAGCTCCACGGGTCTTTATCATCAAAGGAAATTTTATTCGCAAGAAAATTCTGACCAATTCTTTTATTGATAAATCTTTTTAACGGAATTGAATTTTCGCTTTGCCGAAATTGGTCGTGATCGTACCAATTGATATGAATTTCATAGCTAAGAAAAATTTTAGAAGTATCGGAAGTTTTAGTCTCAATTAGTTTTTTAATGTCATCTCGAATAAAAATTAGGACTTTCGTATTAGTCCCCTTCAAGATATCAGTATTGTACTTCTTAGCAATCCGAATTAATTCCGTAATCTTTTTATTGCTCGAAATATCGTTCTTAGAAAAGCCAATATCAAGATCATCGAAGAGCAACCAAAACTCCTTGTCTACATTAACCGGATATTTGATTACTTTCTTTACAACTTCTCTCAAGGGAGGGATCAGCTTGTAGAATGGGGCTTTATGTGTTTTTGTGTCGAAATATTTACCGAATACCCCATCAAATACGTGCCTGAGAACTTTAAATGAGGCTTCATACTTTTTTTTGACTATAATCTCCTGAATTTGATATTGATCAATATCAACAATACCAGAATTTCTCTCAATGAATTTCTTTAGCTTTTCGTAACCTTCTGAACGTTTACCAGATTCATTTTTAACAATAAGCTTGATTAGGTTTACTAGGATTAACCACTCAAAGAAAATTGCCTCATGGTTCAATTCATTTTGCAAATCACCTATTTGGATTAAGTTCTCAAGGTCATATTCATGCGAAGGAATTAACTGTGCATATGAATCATCAGCCCTATCTGACTTATCCTTTATAAATTTTGCAATCGCAGACTTTCCTACTCCCTTTCTTCCTGTAAAAATAAATCTCTCGTGATACAGTTGTTCTAAGATCCCAAGATAGTCGTCGAAATAGGCCACTAGATTTTGTATACCATCCTTATTTTCTCCTTCAGCCTCTGGTGCACCGAAATAAAAACCTCTAGTCGTAGCCAGATTCTCTTTATCTTTTCTAAAGTTATCAAGGATACCCATCGAACTTAGCTTATCTTTTGAATAACAAAATTATACAATTGCCATTTTATAGTAATGGATGAAATTAATAAATCATATTCAACAAAACAAACGCCTATTCAAATTAGTGCTTGAAACAACCCTAAACTCATTATTCAAAAAGGTGAACGAAACAGCTCTATTCAATTGTTTATGCCATCAATTGAACCTGGCAGCAATTGTCCTTTCCGGTCAGTATTAGTATTCGAAAAAGACAGATAAAAGGAATAGAAAATCCATCAGTCGGTAACAAAATGTGATTTGTGTCCTGACTCTCCTCAGTTCACCAAGTCCGGTAGGGTAAAATAAAAGGTACTCCCCTCCCCTTCTTCCGACTCCACCCAAATCTGACCTTCGTGCTGCTCGACGATCTTTTTACAAATCGCCAAGCCCACGCCCGTCCCTTCCGACGCACTGCGCGACAAGCGCTGGAACACATCAAAAATCTTTTGGTGGTACTCCGCATTGATGCCCACCCCATTATCACGCACCGCAAACAAATGCTCCTGCCCCCGCTGGTGATAATCAATCGTGACGGCGGGCTTCACCTTATCGTTGTACTTGATGGCATTGTTGAGCAGGTTCTGGAACAACTGCTGCATCTGCGCCGCATTGGAATGGACCACGGGCAAGGGGGGAACCGCCAAGTCGACGGCGCGCTCGCGGAGACTTTGGTCCAGGCTGGATTTGACCGTATTGACCACCGCGTTTAAATCGACGGCCTCGCGCTGGCCCTCCCCCTGGTGGATGAGCCGGGAGTATTTGAGCAGGTCCTCCAGCAGGTGATACATCCGGTTGCCCCCCGTCACGATGTAGTCGATGTACTCCTGTCCCTCCCGATCAAACTGACCGTGGTAGCGCCGCTTGAGCAGCGTGGTAAACGAGCCGATGGACCGCAGGGGCTCCTTGAGGTCGTGCGAAGCCACGTAGGCAAACCGCTCCAGGGCTTCGTTGGAACGTTGCAATTGCTGATTCTTATTTTCCAGAATACCGTTCGTACGCGCTTGGGTCCGCAAACGATTGTACACCAGCGTCCCGATGATGCCCCCCGCTCCCAGGATACAAAGCATGATTAGAACGTACAGCCGGGTCAGCTGCTTCTCCTTTTGTAGCAATTCGTTTTCCTGCTGTAAGATCGCCGCGTTGTGCTTTTCTACATCGTAGCGGATCTGCGTCTCCACGATCGCCCGCTCGCGATTCTCCGCTACGATCTCCGCATTGAGCAAGCGACTTTTCCGCTCCAAATTAAAGGCCCGCTTGTATTCCCCCCGCAGCGCAAATGCCGCCGCTAGATTGATCTGCGCGTTCGCCTGCAACTGGGGAGCATCGATGTCCTTAGCCAACTGGATGGCGCGCTGCGATAGCTCGATACAGTGGGACAGGTTCCGTTTCTGGAGGACCATCGTCTTGGCCAAGTAGTTGAGGTTTTCGATGATCCCGTGACGGTGCCCCAGCCGCTGGTACTGCGCCAAGCTCCGTTCAAAATAATCGACCGCCGGTTTGTAGGCCTGTTGGTCCAAGCTGAGCACCCCCAAGTTTTGCAGCACGAAAGCCCGCCCCTGATCATTCCCCAAACGCTCGGCAATCCCGTAGGCCGTTTCGTAGTACTGGAGCGCCTGCTCGATGTCCTTACGCTTTTGGTAGACGTCGCCCAAGTTGTTGTAGGAATAAATCAAGCCCGTACTGTCGCCAATTTCCTCCCGCAACTGAAGCGATTGGCGGTAGTAACGCAGGGCGTTGTAGTATTTTTCCTGGTGGAAGTAAACGTTGCCGATGTTGTTGTAAGAACGGGCCAAACCCAGCGAATCGTCGAGGGCTTCACGGATTTCGAGGGCCTTAAAATAGTAATCCGCCGCTTGCCAATAATTGCCCTGATACCAGTACAGCATGCCCAGGGTGTGGCTGGCGTCGGCGATCCCCTTGCTGTAGGACAATTCACTCGCCAGGTGGAAAGATTGGCGAATGATTCGGAAAGCTTCTTTTTGGTTCTGATTTTTGAATCGCCAGGAGAGGTTGTTCAGACGCTCT
>CALCCH010000663.1 GCA_937899855.1 uncultured Saprospirales bacterium
TTTTGGCAACGAAGTAGGGGCGTAAATGACCCTGCCGTAGCCCAAAGTATATTTTTGAGATGGCTTCTAGAAGCCATCTCAAAATGTTTTCGTCGGCGAGGGAGTGGTCATTTGTGTTCCTACGAGGCGCCGAAACGGAGCGTAGCCGTAGCTACGTGACGCTTTTGGCAACGAAGTAGGGGCGAAAAGGACCCTGACGTAGCCCGAAGGATATTTTTGAGATGGCTTCTAGAAGCAAGGGGGAATGGGGACCGTTACTCGACGAAGCAATCTAGCGGTACGGAGATAAGAAAATAAGGAATCCCGCTCCGCACCCATTGGGTGTGAAGCGGGACCAACAAATAAATTGCTAACTAAAAGCAGTGTCTTATTTCTTTAGAGCTTCTTTAGAGCATTGCCTCTAATGCGTTTTGGAATCCGGGGTAGTCCATCGTCTGCATCATCGAGCAGTCGACGATCTCGACGTGGTTACCCGAAGAGGAGATGATGGTGGTCACCATGATGGTGTAAATATATCCGTGCCCACAGTCGAGGGCGAAGACAAAGGTAGCCGGGGCACCACCCAGGGTCATGACCGCGCCTTGCTGCCCACAAAGTGTGAACTCATTGTGGGACACTTGCGTCAGCTCAAAAGCGCTGTTCAAGCCGGGGATATAAATGGCCGTGAAGGCGTTCGACGGATCGATGGTACAGGGGAGATCACAGTCGATGATGAATTGGATACAATTCACCGGAGTACCCGGGTAGGCGTAGATGATGTCTACATTGATCCAACCCAACATCCCTTGCAGCAATACCAGGTAAGCTTCGATGTCGCTGCGATCCTGGCTGCGGACCACTTCCACCTTTTCGCCCGTCGGCTTCCACATGACTTGTTCGCCAACTTCCTCTCCGTAGTACAATTCCATGTTTTCCTTCGCCCCACCCGTATTGGCGGTCGGCAACAGCAATTGCATTTCACCCTGTCCGTCCAGGCGCAGCTCCTCTCCGTTTTGGTAGACCTGTACGAAAACTTCGCCACCCGACTGGAGCAGCTCGATCCGGCCGTCGTAATCGGCTAGGGTTTGCTTGCGGTTGAGCATCATCTCGACGGGATCGTAAATCTCGATCAATTCGATCTCGACCGTTCCGCGGACCCGCTCGCCGGCAGCGTTGACCAGGGCGTTGTCGATGTTGACTACGGTTCCTTGCGCGCCCACCACGTGGTAGCGGCCCGATCCGAGGTCCTCGGCCACTAGCCGTTGGGTGTTTTCTTGGAGGTGCTTTTGAAATACGGTCTCCTTTTGTACCACTTCCTGAGGACTTTGGGGAGCCAAATGCTCCTGTTTGGTACAAGCGGCGAAGACCAGGGCGATCATCAGGACTGCGACCAGGGCAAAAGAAAAACGATTGTTTTTTTGGATAAGCATAGTTATGGTTTTTACAGGTGATTGAAAAATAGGTTTATTCCTTGTTATAAGTCCGGAGGGAACCGAGTGTGACAAGAATCCTGATTTTTTTTTATTACACCTCACTGGATGAATGGGAACCGGTGCTTCCAAATGGCTAAAAACAAGGAATCCCGCCCTGCGCCCAGTGGGTGCGGAGCGGGATCAAAAAATTAATTGCTAACTAAAAATAGTGCTTTATTTCCCTAAAGCAATGCTTCCATGGCATTGTGGAAATCGTAGAAATCCAAGGCCTGCACCATCGAACAATCGACAATCTCGACGTGGTAACCGGAGGTGCTGATGACCGTGCTTACTATGATGGTACGCACCACCCCGTCGCCACAGTCGATGGCGAAGATGAGGGTCGCCGGGGCGCCCCCCAGGGTAATCATGGCGCCACCTTCTCCACAGAGCTGGAACTTGTTGGGCTCCACTTGCGTCAACTCAAAGGCGCTCATCAAATCGGGAACGTAGAGGGCCGCAAAGGCCGTCGTGGGATCGATGGGGCAGGGAAAATCGCAGTTGACCTTGAGCTCGATGCACTCAACCTGAGCACCGGGGTAACTGTAGATTACGTCCACGTTGATCCAACCCAGTATTTCCTGGAGGATGACCTGATAAGTTTCGATCTCGCTGCGATCCTGGCTACGGATCACCGCCACTTTTTCGCCCGTGGGCTTCCACATCACTTGCTCCCCGATTTCCTCGCCGTAGTACAATTCCATATTTTCCTTCGCGCCCCCCGTATTGGTGGTCGGCAAGAGCAATTGCATGTCGCCTTGTCCGTCCAGGCGCAGTTGCTCCCCATTTTGGTAAACCTGTACGTAAACCTCCCCGCCCGACTGGAGCATTTCGATCCGGCCGTCGTAATCGGCCAGGGTTTGCTTGCGGTTCAGAATCATGTCGACGGGACTGTAAATCTCGATCAATTCGACTTCGACCGTTCCGCGGACCCGCTCGCCGGCGGCGTTGATCAGGGCATTGTCGATGTTGACCACGGTTCCTTGCTCGCCCACCACGTGGTAGCGGCCCGATCCGAGGTCTTCGGCCACCAAGCGTTGGGTGCTTTCGCGGAGGTGCTTTTGGAATACCGTTTCGTTCGGCAGGGCCTCCGAAGCACTTTGCGGCGCCAAATCTTCCTGTTTGTTACAAGCGGCGAAGACCAGACCGATCATCGCAACCGTATAGGCGGCCTGGGCGACGACGAAGGCGATCCAGTTCTCTAGGCTGACGACCTCAAGGTTGACGCGCAGATCGAAGTTCACACCGACCAGCAGCATGATGACGATGGCAAAGCTCGCGATCAGGCTGCTGGTCCCCTTATCGCCGTCCTCTTGCAGCTTGCGATAGGCGGCGAGCATCAGC
>CALCCH010000664.1 GCA_937899855.1 uncultured Saprospirales bacterium
AGACCAGGCCGATCATCAGGACCGTCGCTAGGGCGAAGGCAAAGCGGGTATTTTTTTGAATGAGCATAGTTATGGTTTTAGGTGATTGAAAATAGGTTTATTCCAACTTATAAGCGGGTGGGGGCACAAATGTGACTAAAAATGAAAAATCCCGCCCTGCGCCCAGGGGGAGCAGAGCGGGATCAAGCTTACAAAATGAAACGGTACCTTATCTATCTAGAGCAGGTCTCCCAGTGCGGCGTAGAACTCGGCGTAACTCATACCCTCCGCCATCGGACAATCGACAATCTCTAAGTGGGAACCAGAGGTACTAATCACGGAGCCCGCAATAATGGTGCGTAGCATGCCATCGCCACATTCGATGCCGAAGATAAAGACCACCGGGGCGGTGCCCAGGGTAAAGGGACCATCCACGCCTCCACAAATCTCAAACGTATTGGGGCCGACTTGCGTCAACTCAACGGCGCCCATCAGACCGGGAATGTAGAGGGCGGCAAAGGACGTCAAGGGAGTAATGGGGCAGGGAAAAGTACAATTGACTTTCAGCTCTATACATTCGACATTAGAACCGGGGTAGCTGTAAAGCGCGGCTACACTGACCCAACCCAGCGCTTCCTCGAGGATGATCAGGTAGGTTGTGATATCGCTGCGATCCTGGCTGCGGACCACCTCCACTTTTTCGCCCGTGGACTGCCACTCTACTTGCTCTCCGATCTCCTCGCCGTAGTACAATTCCATGTTCTCCTTCGCCTCCCCCGTATTGTCGGTCGGAAGCAGCAATTGCATGTCGCCCTGTCCGTCCAGGCGCAGTTGTTCCCCATTTTGGTAGACTTGTACGTAGACTTTTCCACCCGACTGGAGCAGCTCCTGATCGGCCAGGCTCTGCTGACGGTGGAGGATCTGATCGGCGAGACTGTACACCTCGATCAATTCGACTTCGACCGTTCCGCGGACCCGCTTACCAGCGGCATTGACCAGGGCATTGTCGATGTTCACTACGGTACCCTGCTCGCCCACGACGTGGTAGCGGCCCGATCCGAGATCTTCGGCCACCAAACGCTGGGTACTTTCTCGAAGGTGCTGTTGGAACGCCGTTTCGCTCTGCACGCTCTCTAGGGAACTTTGGGGAGCCAAATCTTCCTGCTTGCTACAGGAGGCGAAGACCAGGCCGATCATCAGGACCGTCGCTAGGACAAAACGGGTGTTGTTTTGCATAAACATAGTAATAGTTTTTGATAGGTAAATGAAAATAAGTTTGTGTTCTGTCAACCCGCTCAAAAAGTTGGCTGGCCGGGTAATGATCATTCGCATTCCGACAAAATGGCCAAACGGTGCACGGTAATATTGGACGATGCTTTTGGCAACGAAATGGGAACGGAAGAAACCCGATCGAATCCTTGAGGTATTTTTGAGGTGGTTGCCCATATAAGTGGGCTGGGGAAAAAACGTGACACCGCGGATGGGTTTTTTAATTCTCACAGATTGGTATCTTTGGGCATGTTTTGGAAGAGCGAATTCGGGCGCAACATCGCGAAAATGCTGGGGGGAGTGGGCTTGGCCCAGGTGATTAATTTTGCCGCTTCGCTGGTCCTCGCTCGCCTGTACGACGAGGCCGATTTTGGTCGGCTTGCCCTGTTTACCTCCCTGATGATGCTGCTCACCAACCTCGCTGGACTGCGTTACGAACTGGCTACCGTCCTACCCCGCCGTCCCGAAAAAGCGCTTGCCGTACTCGCCCTCGCCCTGCGTCTCAACCTGCTGTTTGGCCTCCTGGCCCTGCTCCTGGTTGGCCTCGGCCGCCCCTGGCTGGCACAGTACCCCAAACTCGCCAGCCTCGGCCCACTGCTCTGGCTCGTTCCCCTGGCCCTCTTCCTCCTCAGCGCCTTCAATAGCTTCAACTACTGGTACACCCGCCAGAAAGCCTTCGGCTGGATCGCCCGCGTACAAGTGGCCCAAACCAGTGTGGGCGCACTGGCCCAGATGGGCTTGGCTTCGGTGCTGCCGGGGGTCGGCCTCATCTGGGGCTACCTCCTGCGCTTGCTCAGTGGCTTTGGCCTTTTCGCCTGGGGCTTTCGCCGATGGTGGGCCCCACTCCAAGCCGCGGCCAAGCCCCCCGCCCTACGGTCCGTGGCGCGGGAGTACCGCGAATTTCCCCTCGTCAATGCCCCCCACGTGGGTTTGGATGTCCTCCAAAACGAGGGCATCGTCTTTTTGGTCGTTTACTTTTTTACCGAAAGTTTGGTGGGCAGCTACGCCTTTGCCCTGCGCATCGTCAAGGCCCCCCTCGGGATCATCGGGCGGGCGCTGACCCCCGTGTTCTACCAACGGGCCAGCGAATTGCACCGGGAAAACCCCGCGGCCCTACGCGACCTCATCCGCCAGATCTACGGCCGCCTGCTACTGGTGGGCCTGCCCGGTTTTGCCCTGCTCTTTTTTGGCGCACCGAGCCTTTTCGCGCTGCTGTTTGGAGAAAATTGGCGGCTGGCCGGTCAGATCGCCAGCATCCTCACCCCCTGGCTCCTACTCAATTTTATCGCCTCCCCCGTTTCCCAACTGCCCCTCGTCGTCGGTCGGCAGAAAACGGCCCTGGCCCTGGCGGGACTTGGCGTCCTGCTCAAGCTGGGGGCCTTGCTGGCCGCCGGCTGGTTGGAAGCGGGCGAGCTGCGGGCCTTTTTGTACCTTTGCCTGGGCGCCTCCCTGTACCAGGCCATCGTACTGCTGTGGTACTATTGGATTGCCGGAATGCCCACAAGCACAAGTACCAAAAATGAGGATACTCCTGATTAGCGACGTCGATTCGCCCCACACCCAGCAGTGGGTAAGCGGCCTGGTGGGTAGGGGCCTTGAAATTGGCATCTTTAGCCTACGGGACGAACGGCTGGGCTGGACGGATGACCTCCCGCAAGTTCGGGTCCTGTACGCCCGTACCCCCACTTATTTCCCCGCGCTGGGCGTCCTCAACAACATCAACCTCTTTACCTACGGCCCCAGCCTACGTCGGGCCGTTCGGGACTTTCGGCCCGACTTGATCCACGCCCACAATTTGGGCAATCACGGACTGGTGGCGGCCCTGGCGGGGGTCCAACCCCTGCTCCTTTCGGCCTGGGGATCGGATATTTTTTCGCATCCGCACCGCAGTTGGTTCCACCACTACTGGACCCGCTACACCCTCCGCCGTGGCCAGCGCATCCTGGCAACGAGTAAGGTGCTGGCCGAAGAGACGGCCAAATACTGCGAACAGGCGGTCGCCCTGACGCCCTTTGGCATTGATACCCAACGGTTTGCCCCCCGGCCACGGAAGCATCGCTTTGGTGCGGGCAAGCTACTCCTGGGCTCGGTCAAGAGCTTGGAGCCCGTGTACAACCACGCCTGGACCCTGCGTTGTTTTGCGCAGCTTTGCCGACAGCTACCGGAGGTGCCTCTGGCGCTGGTGCTGGTGGGCAAGGGCTCCTTGGCGGAAGCGCTCAGGAGCTAGGCCGCCGAACTGGGGGTGGCCGAGAAAGTCCACTTTACCGGTATAATTCCCTACGCTCAAATACCCGAAATCCTAGCGGAAATTGACATCTTTGTGAACGTTTCCAAACGCGAAAGTTTTGGCGTAGCGGTGCTCGAAGCTTCCGCAACGGAGCGGCCCGTAGTGGCCACCCGGGTGGAAGGCCTGCCCGAGGTGGTCGAAGAGGGACGGACCGGTTTTTTGATCCCCCTCGGTGACGATGCGACTTTTGTACGGACCCTGGAACGCTTGGTCCAACAAGCGGATTTGCGACGGGAATTGGGTCGGGCCGGTCGGAAATTTGTCCAACAGCATTACGAAAAAGAGGCTTGTATCGACCGGATGATCGCCATTTATCAGGAGACGCTAGCGAGCGACCGCGATCGCCACAAGTGAGTTATTATGAAGAAGAAAGTTTGCCACATCACCACCGTTCACCACACCTACGATACCCGTATCTTTTACCGGCAGTGTACCTCCCTCGTCCGCAATGGCTACGAGGTACACCTGATCGTGGTCAATCAGGAGAAGGCGGAGGAAAAAAATGGCATCATCATCCACAACCTACGGGTAGATATGAGCAATCGGCTCCAACGGATGTTCAAGGCGAGCCAGGCCGCCCTGGCCAAGGCCCTGGAAATCGACGCCGATCTCTACCATTTTCACGATCCCGAACTGCTTTCGATGGGGCTGCAACTGCGGCGACGCAATAAGGTGGTCATCTACGACATCCACGAAAACGTCCCCCTCCAAATGTACTCCAAGCCCTACCTACCGGCACTCCTCAAGCCAGTGGTGAGCCAGGGGGTCAAGTGGGTGGAAGACTACGCGGCCCCCAAAATGTCGGGGCTGGTATCGGCCTGGCCAAAGATCGAGGAGCGCTTTGGTAAAATTCACGACCGGGTGGTGGGCATTTACAACTTTCCCGAAGTCGATTTTCTCCACCAAGCCCCCCGGGCGGTCCCCAAAACGCGCGACATCTGCTTCGTGGGCTTGATCAACGAAGTCCGCGGTATCCGCCAAATGCTGGACATGCTTTCGGAAGTCGACGCCCGGCTCACCCTGGTGGGCTATTTCCCCACTACCGAACTCGAAAGGTCCGTACGGCAGCATCCCAACTGGGACCGGGTGGAATTTATGGGTTTCCAAAACCGCGAACGCGTCGCCGAGATCCTCCAAAGCAGCCGCGTGGGGATGGCGACCTTTTTGCCCGACCCCAATTACCTCTTTGCCTATCCCAACAAAATTTTTGAATACATGGCCGCCGAACTGCCCGTGGTAGCCTCCCACTTTCCCTTCTGGATGGAGATCGTCGAAGGCAGCCGCTGTGGCATCGGGGTAGACCCCGAAGACGTCGGTGCCATCGCCGCTGCCGTCCGACAAATCCTGGAAGCTCCCAAAACCGCCCTGGCCATGGGACGCCGGGGGCGCGAGGCCGTGGAACGGGAATACAACTGGCTGGCCCAGGAAAAAAAGCTGGTCCAGTTTTACGAGCGTTTGTTGGCCTAAAAAATCACTCCCTTGACGCGGATCAAAATCAGTTTACTCCTCCCCTGCTGGAACGAAATCGACTTTATCGAAGCGGTTTTGCGTAACGCACTTGAGCAGAAAATTTCGTCTGAGGAAATGGAAATTCTGGTAATTGATGGTGGAAGCGATGATGGAACGCGGGAAGTGGTACAACGTTATGCCGCCACGCACCCCCAGATTCAGCTACTGGACAACCCCGACCGCTACGTCCCCCAGGCCATGAATCGCGGCATCCACGCCGCCCGGGGGGAGGTCATCATCCGCTGGGATGCCCACGCCGCCTACCCCACCGACTACGTCTCCCGCCTGGTCGATTACCTCGAACGCGAGGGGGTGGATAATGTGGGAGGACGGTGGGAGATTGCGCCGCGCAACCCAGGGGCCCGGGCGCGCGCCATTGCCCTGGTGCTGGCCCATCCGCTGGGCGTGGGCAATGCCACCTACCGGCTGGCGAAGGAGGGGGCTCGGGAGGTCGATACCGTGCCGTTTGGCTGCTACCCCCGGCGGGTTTTTGAGCGCTTTGGCCAGTACGACGAACGACTGCGCCGCAATCAGGACATCGAGCTCAACCGCCGCATTCTCCGGGGCGGGGGGCGGATCGTCCTCCTGCCCGAAGTGGTCATCACCTATTACGCGCGGTCGACTTATGGGGGCTTGTGGCGCAACAATTTTGCGAATGGCGAATGGGTAATCCGTACCGCCGCCTACACCGGTACTCTGGATGCACTTTCGCTACGGCATTTTGCCCCCCTGGTCTTTATCCTCGGTATGCTAGGAATGCTGGTCCTCTTGCTGCTCGCCCTCACGGTGGGCCTGCCCACCTGGCTGGTCCTGCTGGCGCTACTGCCCAGCGCCTACTTTGCACTGACCTTTGGCGCCGCCGTTTGGACCAGTTGGCAAAAAGGCCAACTCGATACCCTGTTTCCCCTCACCTGGAGCTTTTGGGTGCTGCATTTCAGCTACGGCTGTGGCAGTTTGGTGGGACTAGCTAAGGTCTGGCGACAGCGGAGCGATGAGAAAACGGAAAAAAACACCCATAAATCCACGGAGAGTGGATGAAAAAACATTTTTGGAAGGTAAAAAAAATTCCTTCACAATCCACTATGAACAAACCACTTATCCAGTACAAATAAAAAAATGTATCTAAAATTTATGGAATTTCAGTCCCCAAAGCGTCTATGTAGGGACTTTTCCTCGGATGGGACCCAAGTAAAATATATCCCGAGTGAAAGTTTTGGTAACCTTGCGGTCGAAGGGCTCGATCAGGGGGGCGGCGAAGCTTTATCCCCAGTTGAAAAAATCGAGCGACGACTGGCGGCGGTGGCTTGGGTGGGAATCCCTCCCTCAAGACCCCAGCCTTATCTTCCAGAATTTTGAGCAGTTCCTACGGACGCCCCGACTAACCTTATGAACACTTGAACCATGCCATACCAATACCTCCTATTCGATGCCGATAATACCCTTTTTGATTTTAGCGAAGCCTCCCACCTGGCCTTTGCCCAATTGCTACGGGCCGAGGGGCACGACTACCACGAGACCCATTACGCAACTTACCAAGCAGGCAATGAATTGGTCTGGCGGGAATTTGAACGGGGTTTGATCGACGCTCGGGAGTTGCGGGTCAAACGCTTTCGGCTGTTTTTCGAACGCTCCGGCCTCGGGGGCGATCCCGCGGTGTACCACCAGCAATACATGGACAATCTGATTCGGGCCACCGAATTGCTGTCGGGGACGCTGCCCCTCCTGGAAAAGCTGTACGGTCGGGTGCGGATGGCCATCATTACCAATGGCTTGCGGGAAGCCCAACGGCCCCGCATCCGCAAATTGGGCCTCGACCGTTACTTCGACCACATCATCGTATCGGACGAAATCGGTAGTGCCAAGCCCGACCCTGCTTTTTTCGATTACACCTTCGCCCAACTCCAGCAGCCCGACCCCGAGCGCGTGCTCGTCATCGGCGATAGCCTCAGCTCGGATATTCAGGGCGGTCTCAACTACGGCTTGGACACCTGCTGGTTCAACCCCCAAGGGAAGCCCAACGAAGGCCCCGTACAGCCGCGGTACGAGGTGCGCTCCATCGAGCGGGTTTGGGACATTGTCCGGGGGGCGGAAGAGGAGGGCTAGGGTACCCAGAGCTTGGAAAAAAACCTTAGCTTTGCGCAAAATTTGCTACCGATGAAATACCGCCGCCTACGTCCCGACGAACTGACCGAATTGGAGCCCCAATTTGTTCGCTTCCTCGCCTCCAATACCGTTACGGCCGACGATTGGCAAGAGCTGAAAACGGAGAACCGGGAAAAAGCCGAACGGCTGATTGACCTCTTTAGCGATTTGGTCTTTGCGCAGACCATCGAAAAGATTCAGTTTTTACAGCGGCGTAGCCCCCGCGAAATCCAGTGCTTTGCCTGCCTGCCGGACAAGATTCAACTGCGGGGACTCCGCGTTGAGGGCGAGTCGCCACTCGACTTTACCCGCAACGACTCCCCCAGCCAAATGCTCGAACAATTGGCCCAATCGGGAGCGGAGCTGCAACTGTACCGGGCGGAAAAAGCCTACCAGCCCTCACGCGATCGGGAATTGTTTACGATGTTGGAATCGGGTTGTCTGATTGCGAATGGCGATGTTTACCGCACGCTCGACGGCCTGAAGTCCTAGGCCACCATCCCTTCGATTTCGCGCAGTTTGGATTCGAGCCAGGCCTGTCCGAAGCGGGTATTGGTGGTTTCGATTTCGGCGCGCAATTTTTGCAATTCACCGCGCAAACGCTCCCGCGCCACGTAGCCTACTTTCATCTTGATCTGGATGGCCCGGCGGGTAAACCGCAGCAATTGGTAGTAGCCCTGGCGGTTAAAATCACTGATTTCCTTTTTGCGCTGCAGGTACTGACGAAACGAATCGCTCAGCGACAGTAACGTCTCGTATTCATCGAGGTCATAGTAGGTTTTGAGCAGGAGCAATTTGGCGTTGAGGGCGTAGCGGAGGTCGGAGTATTCAAGGTGTACCAACAGGTCCAGAACCCGGCCGTACTGCTGGGTTTCGTAGTAGTAGAAAGCCAGATTGTAGGAGTAAGCATTGTCGACAACGTCGGGAGGAAGGTGTTTTTTGTACCCTTCGATAAAGTCCCTGACCCAGGCCGTTTCGTGGAGCAGCAGCCCGGTGCTGACGATGTTTTTGTAATGCCACTCGGGCAGGTAGCCATTGATAAAGAGCAAGTCGTCTTCGAGTTGGAACTTATAGAGTTCGAAGATTTCCTTGAGGAAGTGGCGGCGGCCCTGGTTGATTTGTTGGATACAGTGGTTTTGGAGGTAGTTGTAGAGGTTTTGCAGTTCGCGTTTGGGGAAAAAGGGGGCCTTCTCACGGATCACTTCCAGGGCGCGGCGGTAGTCGGCGTCGGCTCCGTGGCGGATCATTTGGTAGAGCTGAAAATAAACCACGACGGGGGGAACGGCGGCGTACTGGCTCGGGTTGGCGGCGACTTCGGCGAGGAGGGCTTCGAAGAGGGGATTTTGGTATTCTTGCTGCATGATCCGCCGACGGACCTGCATCTCACAGGCGTCCTTGAGTTTTTCGGACAGGTAGAAGTGGTCGAGGCTGTCTTGCTTGCGTTGGATACTGCCGCCTTTGGAGTAACGTGCTTGCTCGGAAAAGAACAGATCGGCTTCGGCGAGGAGGAGAAAACGGCGGTTGAAATGAGCCCCATCGCGGTAGGTTTGGCCTTCCAACCAGCGGGATTGGGTTTTGAGGACCTTTTGGTAGTAGCGATTTTGCTCTTTTTGGCGTAAATTCTGGAGTAAAAGTACCCGGTGCAAGCCTTCGCGTTCGCGAAACTGCTCGGTGATGAGGAATTGTTCGGCTAGGCGGAGGGCGTAGGTAAATACCGTAGCCAGTTTGGCTTGGTCGTGGCCTTCGTCGGGAAAGAGGATCTGGAACAAGCCTTCGCGGGTGCAGCTTTTTTCGGTGAAATTGGGGTAAATTTGACTCAGGTGGCCCACCAGAAGCCGAACGCCGCGGTGCTTATTGTGGTAAGGAGAGTACACAAAATCCTTAAAACGGGTGACCTCCTTGCGAGAAAACACGGCTAAGAGCTGGATCAAAGGATTCGACTTCACGGATTTTTCTCAATTTTTAAAGAGAAATAAAAACACACAAATACATAATAATCAGTCACTTACCACACGTCACTTTCTCAATTTCATCAAAAAAAATCCAAAAATCAAGTAAAAGCGTCTTTTTCCCTCCGGGCGAATTATCGGATTATTGTAAGGTCAAAGGTATTCATTGATCAAAACGCAAGTTTCAGCATGATGACTATTACTACACGAAAAACCATTGTTGCTCTCCTTCCCTTCGCTCTGTTTTGCCTCTTGGCATTGGTGCTGTGCCCCCAGCGGGCCGCCGCCCAATGCCAAAGTCAGGTCCAACTGACTGGCTCCATTCCCACCGACTGTGGCGAGAGCTGGACCCTGGGCGACTGGACCTTGTCCACTCGTGGCAACGAAGAATGTAGCCCCAACGCGTGCAACTTCCAAAGCGGTAGTAATTTTATTCGCCTCCAAGCGGGTGCCCTCGAAGTAGATCTGGGCGAGGAGTTGCTCCTCACCGGGTACCGTATCCAACTGAACCACATCGGCTCCGCCGCCAACGGCACCAACTGTACCTTCATCAATTTTTCCGATGGCAACGGCGCCACCCGCCGCCGGGAAGCCACCGCCGGCACCTCCAGCATCAGTGAATACGACGTCTATTTTCCCGCCAACCGCCTCGTCATCTCTTCGGACAACCGCGAAATCTACGCCATCACCCTACTCTACCAGTGTAGCGACGGCCAAGCCCCCACCGCCGACGGCTGCATCACCTTTGACGCCCAATCCCCGGGAGGCCTCTTTACCCGCAATGTGGGCGAAACCCTCCTGTTCGAAAACAACGTCCCGGTGACCGCCGCCCCCTTCGCCTCCATCCCCACCGGCACCAACGATACCACCATCATCAACCAGGGCAACTACCAGTTTATCGAAGGCCCCAACTGGAACATCGGCGAAGCCACCAGCCTGTGGACGACCTTCGGGGCCGCCAAATTTGATTTTGGCCACCTGGCCCAGCCGCCCGGGCGAGGCTGCGTCGCGGTGTTTGG
>CALCCH010000665.1 GCA_937899855.1 uncultured Saprospirales bacterium
TTTCAACGGTTTGAATGTCAGCTAACCGAATTACTTTGACCTCGTCACCGACACCCAAATTGGCAGCATGACCGTCAACAGTGGGGGCATCAACTACCTGTACCAGACCCGGGGTGCCTTTGACCTGACCCTCCGCGCCGACCTTCCCCAAAACACCTACACTTTCCAAGAAAACGTCCTCCACCTCAACGAACTCCAACTCAATGCCGACGGCGCCATCCAGCTGCTCGATGCCGCCTACGGAATCGACCTGACTTTCCAGGCTCCTCAGAACAACTTCAAGCACTTTTTATCCCTCCTCCCCCACGCCTACACTGCCGACTATGCGGAGGTCGAAGCCACGGGGCAGCTCGATCTGTCGGGCTTCGTCAAGGGCACGCTGGATTTGGACCGGGGGACCTACCCCGCCTTTGGCATTGACTTGGGCATCCAAAACGGCGCCTTCCAGTACCCCGATCTGCCCCTGGGCATCCAGGACATCGCTACCCGTACCAAAATCAATAGCCCCTCCAGCGATTTCGACCAAATTACGGTCGACGTCCCCCAGTTCAAACTCAAGCTCGGGGATCATCCCTTCGAGGGGCGTTTTAAGCTCCAAACCCCCATTTCGGATCCCGACATCGACACCCAAATCAAAGGCTTGATCGACCTGGCCGAATTTTCCAAGGCCTTTCCGATGGAGGAGATTGGCGAGCTCAGTGGCCGCATCAATACCGATTTGACCGCGGTGGCCCGCTTGTCGGATGTGGACGGGGGCAATTACGAGGACGTCAATATGGCCGGAAAAATTCAGGTGGATGGCTTCAACTACCAAGCTCCCGATTTGCCCAAGGTCGTGGTTCGGACCCTCGATCTGGATTTTAACCCCCGGCGGGTGGTGGTGGATAATCTGGACCTCAAAATGGGCAATAGCGATCTGCGGGGCAGTGGTAGTATCGATAATATTCTCGCTTATTTCTCCCCCGACAAGACCATGCGGGGGGACTTTAAGATGCGTTCCCAGTTTTTTGACAGTAACGAGTGGTTGGAAGACGGAGCGGAAGGTGACGAGCCAAGCGTGGCGGAAACGACGGCAACGACGGCAACGACGGAGGAAACGACCGCGGAGGAAACGGCGGTATTCGATCGTTTTGATTTTCGGTTGGACGCCGAGATCGACCGCCTATTGTACGACATCTACGAAATTCGGGAGTCGGCCCTCGTGGGGCGCGTGACGCCCTCGGAGGCCAACATCGACCGCTTCCGAATGCTCCTCGGCCCCAGTGATCTAGCGGGCTCCGGGCGGATCACCAATATTTTTAATTACCTCTACGGGAACGGGACGCTCGGCGGGCAGATCGCGCTGCGCTCCAAGCTTTTCGACCTCAATCCCTTTATGGAGGAAGGCGAAGGAGGCGAAGCCGAGGCCAAAGCCATTGCGGAGGAAGAGAACTTGGAGCCCTTTATCGTACCCGAAAACATCGACCTGACAATCTATGCGGACGTGGACCGGGTCTTGTACACCGATTTGACCCTGCGGGACCTCGAGGGCACTTTGAAGGTGGCGGATCAGGCGATTCGCTTTGAGTATTGCGAGGCGCGGACCCTGGGGGGGCTGATGCGGATCGACGGCGGCTACGATACCAAGGACCCCAACAAACCGGGTTTTGATCTCCAGTACGCCATCAAACGTTTTGATTTTCAGGAAACCTTTAAAAAGTTCAACACTTTTGCCCAACTGGCTCCCATCGCTAAATTTATCGAGGGCACCTTTAGCTCGCGGATGTCCTTCGCCGGCACGCTCGACGAAAACCTCTCGCCGGTCTTTGACGACATCAATGCGGATGGCTTTTTACAGACCATCAACGGCGTGGTCCGCAATTTTGCGCCGCTGGAAAAAATTGGCAATCACCTCACCATCGACCTGTTCCGCTAATTCGAGATCTAGGATACCAAAAACTGGTTTGAGATCAAGGACGGCAAGGTGGTGGTCAAGGAGTTTCCGCTCCAACAGCAGGGTATCGACATGCTCATTGGGGGCAGCCACGGCCTGAATCAGGACATGGACTACCAGATCAAGGCCAAAATTCCCCGCGAGCTCTTGGACAAGGCGGGGATCGGACAGGCGGCGGATAAGGGTTTGAACTTTCTCAAGTCGGAAGCCGGCAAAGTGGGGCTCAACATCGATGTGGGGGAATTTATCAACGTATTGATCAATTTGACCGGCAATATGGAGGACCCCAAGGTCAAGTTTAAGGTCCTCGGAGCGGGGGGAGAAAAGAGCCTGGTCGAACAGGCCAAGGAGGAGGTCAAGGCCATCGCGGAGGAGAAGGTGGAAGAGGTCAAGGAGGAGGTGGTGGAAAAGGTGGAGGAGCAAAAGGAGGACCTCAAGGCCAAGATGGATGCGGAGATCAAGGGCATCATGGACGCGGCCGAAAAGCAGGCCCAGCGCATCCGCGACGGGGGCAAGCAAGCGGCGGACGAGGTCCGCAAACAGGCGAAGCAGCAGTCGGACAAGCTCATCAAGGAGGCGGGCAGCAATGCGCTGAAAAAGCGGCTGGCGGAAGCCACGGCGAAGAAAATCCGCCAGAAGGCGGATAAGGAGGCGACCAAACTGGAGCAGGAGGCCAATCAAAAGGCCGATCAGGTGATGAGTAAGGCTCGTCAGCAGGCCGATCAGGTGCGCCAGCGTTATGGCGACCTGTAAGGGCGGGGAGGGAAAAATTTAGTTCGGCAAAATCCGGCGTTTTCGCTACATTTGCACGACTATTATCCGGCACGAAGCCGGTTCCGTAAATCCAACGAACATGCTAACTGCGATTTCTCCCATCGACGGAAGATACCACGAGAAAACCAAGGCACTTTCCCAGTACTTCTCGGAATTTGCCCTCATCAAGTACCGCGTATTTGTCGAAATCCAATACTTCATTGCCCTGTGTCAGCATCCGCTCCCCCAATTGGAAGGTTTTGACCTGGAGCGGGTGGATGCGCTCAACGAGATGTTTGAAAATTTCAACCTCCAGGACGCCATCCACATCAAAAATATTGAAAAGACCACCAACCACGACGTCAAGGCGGTCGAGTACTTTCTCAAGCAAAAGTTCGATAAATTGGGGCTGGGGGAATACAAGGAATTCATCCACTTTGGACTTACCTCCCAGGACATCAACAACACGGCGACTCCCCTGCTGGTCAAGCAGGCCATGAGCGAGGTCTACCACCCGATGCTCAAACAAATCCTCCAGTCGATCCTGTAAGCCGCCGAAGAGTGGGCCGAGGTCCCCATGCTCGCCAAAACCCACGGCCAACCCGCCTCCCCCACCCTGCTGGGCAAGGAATTTCGGGTCTTCCTCGAACGCCTCGACAACCAGACCCAACTGCTACAGCAGATTCCCCCCACCGCCAAATTCGGCGGCGCCACCGGCAATTTTAACGCCCACTACGTCGCCTACCCTTCCATCAACTGGGGTCACTTTGGCAATCACTTCGTCTCCGAATACCTGGGCCTCCAGCGCCTCCAATACACCACCCAGATCGACCACTACGACAATCTGGCCGCGCTCTGTATGAACCTCAAGCGGATCAATACCATCCTGATCGACCTGTGCCGGGACGTGTGGACCTACATCTCGATGGAGTACTTTAAGCAAAAGGTCGTCGCCGGTGAGGTAGGCTCCTCCGCCATGCCACACAAGGTGAATCCGATCGATTTTGAAAATGCCGAGGGCAACCTGGGAATCGCCAACGCCATCTTTACCCACCTGGCCGACAAACTGCCCGTCTCCCGCCTCCAGCGCGACCTCACCGACAGCACCGTACTGCGCAACCTGGGTGTTCCCGTGGCGCATACGATCATTGCCTTTCGATCCATCCTCAAGGGCATGAGCAAGTTACTCCTAAACGAGCAACAGCTCCGAGCGGACCTGGAAAGCAACTGGATGGTGGTGGCCGAAGCGATTCAAAATATTCTCCGGCGGGAGGGCTACCCCCAACCCTACGAAGCGCTAAAGGCCCTGACCCGAGGCAAGGCCACCGTGAGCCGGGAAGACATCCACGCCTTTATCGACGGCCTCCACATCGAGGCCATTATCAAAGAAGAATTGAAATTGGTTACGCCACAAAATTACGTGGGCGGACTGTAGTAGGCAGCGGCCAATGCTACCCGATCAGGCTTTGTTTTCGAGTAGGGATTTGAGTTCCGCAATCTGCTGCTGGAGGTCATCGATCTTTCGCTCCAGGTCTTGATTGTTGTCGATCGTCATCTCATCGACGAAGACGGCATTGGCCAGGGACATGCCCAGGATTCCCCCCACCAGCACGATGATGGCAGAATACAGTCGGGCAAAACCAATAATCCAGCTGCCGTAGGGACTGCCCTGTCGTTCGACGGCCAGGGCAATCTCACTGGGGATTTCGTTCCATCCTTCAATCGTAAACATCTGAAAGATGTGGTAGCTCGATACCAGGGGGTCGCCAAAGTATTCGGGGACCAGTTGACCAAAAAAGTGACAGGTAAACAGGGCGAGGATAAAGTTGGCGATCAGGAGGGCCAGGAAGAGAAAAACCGACGCTTTGATGGCGCGTGTGAGGCCGCTGACCAGCATGTCCATGTGGGGTACGAAACGCATAAAGCGGATGATGCGCGCCAGGCGCAGCAGGCGTAGAATCTTGAGCAAGGAGGTATTGGGCAGTAGTGGAAAGCCGAGGTAGTGCAGGAGAGAGGGAATGCTGGCTACCGCAATCACAAAATCGAAGATGTTCCAGCCGTCCGAAAAATAGCGCTGGGCCCGATAATGGGCGATTTTCACCAGTGCCTCGACGATAAAGAATACGACAAAGACGTGATCCACAAAATCGAGGAAGGAAAAAAACGTGGGACTCCCTTGTTTCAATTGGGGGAAGTAGAGCAAGAAAATGACCACGGCGTTGGCCACGATGGCCCACAAAATTTTCTTTTCACTGAGGAAGAGGCGTCGTATCATAGCAATACCGAGCGTGATGCTTGGGACGATCTAGGTCGTCTCTTTTTCCAGGACCGGAACGGGGCTTTTCCATTGAATCAGCTGGTCCAGTTGGTAATTTTCCAAACGGTTGTGGTAAAAAAACAAGACTTTAAAGTCTTCGCTTATAATTTTATCGTCTTTCGTAATCTTGAGGGGTTTTTGGGAATGGTAGCGGCCCAAATGCCCGATGCCATTGCGAATCAGTCGGGGAACTTCCCAGTACAGCTCCTCATTCAATTTGATTTTCCCAGCCTTTTCCATCGCCAGCAATTGCTCGCGCAGTTGCCGAACCGTCTCCACTACTTCCGCGAAGGAGAATTCATAATCTTCGGGAGGTAGGCGGAGCAAGCCAAACAGATCGAGCTTGGCATTTTTGTGGCGCAGCAGGTTAAAAACGGCAAAGGCCACGAGGTGACTACTCAAGACGATGTTTTCCTTGTGGTAACGGTCCACAATCCGATCGGCGAGAATGCGGGTATACTCCGATTCGCGTTGGAGGTCCGCCTTGACCCGCCCATCGCTGACAAAATAGTCTTCGATTTGTACTTCCCGACCGCGGCGGTCGTAGCTACGGCCTTCCTCATCGACGAAATTGCCCAGCACATCCAGCGGTTTACCGAAGGAAAGGATGATATCGGAGCTTTGGGCGAAGAGTTCCCAGATGAATTTCAGGATTTTCCGACGGCTATAGGAAGCATCCTGCATTTGGATGTAGTTTTCCTTCCCGATGTATTTGAGGTGCTGCTCGATCAAAAATTTGGCTTCCAAAACGAAGTGGTAGCTCAAGATGAGGGGAACGATAAAGACCTTGCCATCGTCCCCGCGTTCGCAGATAGCGCGTTGGGCCTCCACGGTGGTGCCCAGCAGGCCCATCTTGAGTTTGGTTTCCAGGGCGCCCGAGCGCGAGCGCGTACCCCCGGGAAAAAACAGGCTGTTGGTACCCCGGCGGATGGCCAGGTTGGAATTGGCCTTGAGGACATCGAATTCTTTTTACGACGATCCACCCGGTAAGCCCCTAGCCGGTTCATGTAGTAGGCGGTGTAGCCCGTATTGTAAAGGTTGAGCCCCGCTCCGTAGTAGGAAGAGGGCATGCCCAGGATGGCGTCCATAGCGAAGCCGATGAGGATGGAATCGAGGTTGCTATGGTGGGTGGGCACGACGACGACGGTTCCCTTGGTCACCAAGCTTCGAATCTGATCGAGCTGTCCCTTGACGATGAGGCGTTCGTACAGTCGGTGTTTGCCCCCCCAGATGCGGGCGAGGTTTCTGCTGGCCGCGGTATTGAGTAGCCGGTTGAAGAAAACGGTCAAAAAGCGGCGGGCAAACAAAAAGGTGCTGATATTAAAAGTCCCCACCACCTCTTCCGAGTAGCGGTTGATGATTTCGCGAAGGATTTCCTCGTTGGTGGCCCGGGCTTCCGCTTCGTCCTCTTGGTCGAGCGAGCCCCGCACCAATTTTTTTCGAATCCGACGCCAAAAGCTGCGCTCTTTGGGGGGATCGACTTTCCAGGGCTCCTCCTTGATCCGAATGCGTTCGAGGTAGATCGTCTTGGCGATGATGTCGCTGATCTCATCGGTGGGCTTACGCAGGATGCGTTGGAGGGTAAAGTCGTCCAATTCCTTGATAAAGGCCTCCCGATCCTCGCTGAGTCGGTAGATTGGCCAGTCTTCAATATTCTGGATCACCTGGGAAAAGGGGGCTTGTTTTTTCGCCATATCAGGGTTGGATATAATTTTGGTATTGTTGATTGACCCGTTCGATGAAGGCCAGTACTTCTCGTCGGCCCTCCCGTGAGGTAGCCGAGGTAACGAAATACGGGGGCATGGCGGACCAGTTTTGGAGTAGGGCTTCCTCAAACAGCTGGACTTGCCGGCTGCGATGTCCGGTTTTGACTTTATCGGCTTTGGTAAAGAGGAGGGCAAAGGGCACTTGCATCTGTCCGAGGCGATCGATAAAGTCCAGGTCGATTTGCTGGGGGGGAATGCTCAAGTCGAGGAGGACGAAGGCACTACAGAGGCTTTGTCGCTGACTGAGGTAGCGATCGATCATTTTGGACCATTCCAGGCGTTTGGTCTTGGAAATCTTGGCGTAGCCATAACCGGGCAGGTCGACGAGGTACCACTCGCGGTTGAGTAGGTAGAAATTGAGGTGTTGGGTTTTGCCCGGCGATTTGGAGACCCGCGCCAGGTCTTTGCGGCCACTCAGGAGGTTGAGTAGGGAGGATTTACCGACGTTGGAGCGGCCAATAAAGGCGTATTCCGGCCGGCGGTCCTGGGGGCACTGGCGGTTGTTGGTAAAGCTACCCACAAAGTCGGCGTGTAGAATCTCCATGGTAAATAACTGCGATGCTTATGCCCACAAAGATAGCGAAAGCGCGGGGTTAATTTTTTGTTAATCCAGCCAAAAAGAATGGTTGGGGAGAGATTCTGACCGTTCTTAGGGAAAATCAAATCAAAAACAATCCATCTCTCATGAAAAAATTGCTGTTGTTCTTCGCTGCTCTTTTTGCCTTACAAACCACACAAGCGCAAAAAATGTTTCGTGCCGGATTACGTTTTGGACTGACCACAGCCGACCTCTCCGCCGACAGACTCATGATTACCAATGCCAATGACGTCAAGGACTTGGAGCTGGCCATCTCGGACGCCAATTATGGGGTCCAGCTCGGACTATTTGCCCAGGCGCGCATCGGAAAATTCTGGTTCGTTCAGCCCGAGGTACTTTTCAATACCACCTCTGTCGACTACGAGCTCAACGACTTTACCAACGGCAACACCGCCACCCGGATCCTCCGGGAGACCTACAACAATATTGATATCCCCATCATGACGGGTTTGAAACTCGGCCCCTTACGCCTCCAAGCGGGTCCCGTCGGACACTTTTTCCTGAACAGCAACTCCGAACTGCTGGATGTGGAGGGTTACGAGCAAAATTTCAACAACCTGACCATTGGGTATCAAGCGGGGGTCGGACTGGACCTGTGGAATTTCGTCATTGACATCAAGCACCAGGGCTCGTTCAACAATGTAGGAGACCACATGAGCTTCTTTGGGCAGGACTATGCCTTCGACACACGTGGCGGGCGGACGGTATTTGCCCTGGGATACTCCTTCTAAGGGCGAGCCATAGCGCTGCGGTCCATCCCCAGCTGGTTTCAACATTCTCCTAACCGATGATTGCGCATTTCAACGCAGTAGGCAGGGCCCGGTGGGCCCTGCCGTTGTAGTCTACAGTCCCCCTAGAATTGACACTGTAAGGCCAGCCCCGGGAAAGGCCCGGTAGCCGTTCCCAAACGCCAGATGGTCAGCGATCCTGGTTCCGAAGGGGTCAGCTCGCCCCGCATGGCCATAAACAGATCGAGGTCGGCGCGGGCGTTCCACTCTACCCCCAGCCAAAACCCACCCAGGAAACCGCCCAAAAATAGCAGACTCCGAGGGTTGAGAAAGGCCCGGTACGAAGGATCGTTGTTTGTTACCGCGTAGTCCAAACTCGCGATGGACCAGCCCATAAAACTGAGCATGGAAGTGCTGAGGGCCAAGTAACTAAGCTTGGTACGGCGCTTGAAAGCCCGGAAATGCTGGCTGGAAAATTCCGTATCGGGAATGTAGGGTCGGATGTTGCGTCCCCCCGGCCCAATGCGTTCCCATTGCCCCTCATCGATGCGGTAGTAGAGGGGATAAAAAGCATTGTACCACTTATCGCCCAGGTTGAACTCCGTAATCTCGCGTCCCCAAACGACATTTTTGCGTTTGCCCAACTCCACGCGGTAGGGAAGATCCAGCCCGTTCTGGGCGACGACGGTAATGAGGGAACCAAAGAGGGTGAGACAGAAGAAGGGGAATACGCGGTAATTCATAGCCCGGATGGTAGCGTGGTTTGTTTACAGTTACCATTCTAACGGCGGGGGTGAAGGCGTATTGAAAAGCGGGAAATTTTTAACAATCGCAAATGTTAAAATTGTTTGATATAAAAAAATATATTTACTAGCAAACAGCTCATCCACAGCAATTAACGCATAAATATTACAGAAAAAATCATGCGTTTTTATGGAATTTTGCGGCTAAAAGCGTCTATGCATTGTCTTTTTCCTGATTCTAGAGCTGGAAAAGACCGTTATACTTTCCACGACTGGGATCAGGACCCAGGTCTGGGTGATGAAGTTATGTACTTGCTTGGCTTCATCCAGGGGTGTGGTGAACGCTCACGCCTTGAGGGCGGGTCCCACCCAAAGGGAGAGATATGCCTTTCCAACAATTCGCACCCTTGAGTCGATCTTCGCAGCCATGTGCTCATCCTGTCTTAAGCCCCCTCCACACAAAGTTCAATACTCCCATCCCTGCCCTAGCCTCAGCTCCCCCTTGCTCCACCCCTTTGCCGCTATCAAGCAGATTAAACGCCAAAGGCCCGTACCCAAATCACTTGCACCTAAACGAGTGGGCTCGCGTAACCAGGTAAATCGCTCGACCTACACCACTGAGAACGCTGGTGAAGGTAAGAACTCCAAGAGGCGGCGACCGGATCGCTGCTAGTCCAACACCACAAAGCTAATGTGGTAATTACCCGTAATTTTATCGACTTGAAGAACCCGATCGACACTCGTTCCATCACAGGTTCGGTCGTTGCACAAAAAAGATCCACCCGCGAGGCGAATCTCCCCCCAAACGTTTTCCGTGGTGGTGATTTCCCAAACATTGCCCCCCAGGTTGACCGCCGCCACCGGGTACATTTGCACATCCTTTTCGATGACGGGGCGGGCATCCTTTTTCGTCCAGCGCCAGTACTCCTCGTAGGTGGGCAAGCGGGTACCCGCCCATTTGCAATAGGCCTGGGCACCGTGGTAACTCACTTGGGTCACGGGGAGGTGGGTCAGAGCCTCGTGCTCGCCATCGGGATGGCGCCAGTCCGCCCCGTTGACCACGTCGTAAGCCAGTACGGTACGTTGCACGATCGACCAACCGTAGCGTTCGGCATCGGTGACGTAATCCGTAGCGGCCACAAAATAGCAAAGCATTTTGAAAAACAAGCCCCTCAAGCCCCCACCCGCACCCGCGGATCGAGCCAACCGTACAATACATCCACCAGTACATTGATCACCACAAAGATCACCGCCGTAAACAGTACCGCCCCCAGCACCACCGGAATGTCGTAATTGAGCAAGGCGTTGACCGTGAGCTGGCCCAGCCCGTTAAAGCTAAAAACGTTTTCCACAAAAAAGGCGCCCGCCAGCAAGCCCGCAAACCAGCCCGACACCGCCGTCACCACCGGATTCAAGGCATTGCGCAGGGCGTGTTTGATTACCACCACCGCCGGCGACAAGCCCTTGGCCCGGGCGGTACGTACAAAGTCTTCCGACAAAACATCCAACATCGCCGACCGCGTCAACTGGGTGATGATGGCTACGGGCCGTACCCCCAGCGCTAGGGCAGGCAGCAGCAGATTGGCCCAGAAGTAACGCGTGTCCCCAAAGTCGTCCAAGCCGTATACGCTTCCCTGCACCTCCAGCCCGGTGTAATCGTGTAGCCAGTAGCCAAACACCAGGGCCAGTACCATGGCCGAAACGTAGCTGGGCACCGATATGCCGATCACCGATAGGCTCACCGCCAATTGGTCAAACCAAGAATTGGGGCGCCAAGCGGCTAGTACTCCCAGGAGCAAACCGATCACCAGGGCCAGACCAATGGCGGTCAGGGCGAGGAGAAAAGTACGCGGTACCGCCTCGGCCAGCATCTCGGATACGAGCCGGCCCTTTTGGTAAGATTCCCGCAGGTAGGGCTTTTTGAGCACCAGTACCCCGTTATCGCTCCGCCACAGGGGATGGTAGTGGTATTTGTCGCGGTTGGCGGGAGAAGCCTCGTGAAAGGAAAGGGGCGAAATATCGTTGAGGTAGCGACCCAGCTGACGATAGAGGGGTTCATCCAAACCGAGCGTACTGCGTTTGGCTTCTACCGTGGCGACATCAGAACGCTGACCAAAGGTGAGGCGTGCCGGGTCGACCGGAGCGAGGTAGATGATGGAGGAAATGATAACCACCACCAATACGAGCACCAAGGAGCCGTAAGCCAATTTGCGCAACAGGTAAACCAACATCGCCCTCGTTTTTTACTGAATTTGAATCAACGCTTCCGTGGTCGCTTGAATGCGTCCGATCGGTTTTAGGTCTTTTCCTTGCGACTGGCAAAAGACTTCAAAATCGGCCTCTTTTCCCGCCCTGACTGCCACCAACAGGCCACCGCTCGTCTGGGGATCGCAAAGGAGCTGTCGGTTCCGTTCGCTGATGGGGCCAATGTGCTGGTCATAGCTGTCCCAGTTGCGCTGGGTACCACCGGGCACACAGCCTTCGGCGAGGTAGTGATCCAGTACAGCGGCATTCAGCAGGGGAACTCGATCGGCGTATACCTCGGCCCCTCGACCACTGGCCCGGCACATCTCCACCAGGTGCCCCAGCAAACCAAAGCCCGTGACGTCGGTCATGCTTTCGACATAATCAAGACTGCCCAGTCGGTAGCCTAAGTCGTTGAGCTCCAGCATGCTGTTGCGCGCCAAGTGGGCATCCTCCGGCCGAAGTTTTTTCTTTTTTTGTGCAGTCGATAGTATCCCGACGCCCAGCCCTTTGGTCAGGTACAAGGCCGCACCTTCCGATGCACCACCATTGCGCTTTAGGTGGCGGATCGCTACCCGCCCCGTCACCGCCAGGCCAAAGATGGGTTCGGGACAATCGATGCTGTGGCCACCGGCCAGCGGAATCCCCGCCTCCTGACACGCTTGTCGAGCCCCCACCAATACCCCGTTGGCCAGCTCGACGGGCAAGGTGTTGATCGGCCAGCCCAAGATGGCGATAGCCAAAAGTGGTTGTCCCCCCATGGCGTAGACGTCACTGATGGCGTTGACCGAAGCGATGCGTCCAAAATCCTGGGCATCGTCGACGATGGGCATAAAAAAATCGGTGGTACTGACGATGGCCGTGCCATCGCCCCAATCGAAGACTGCAGCATCGTCGCGTTGGGCGTTGCCCACCAGCAATTGGGAAAGGTCCGGGGCGGTCGATTTATCGCCTAATATTTTGTCCAACACTTGAGGAGCGATCTTACAGCCACAACCCGCCCCGTGACTGTAGCTAGTCAGCGGATGGGCTTGGTTCAATTCACGGATGTTCATACGTACGATTTGGAAAGGTGATGCGCTGGCTAAAGGCAAGCAATCGACGGGCGTTGGTTGCCGCTTCGGCTTGCTCCAGCGCTAATTCGTAAAGATGGGTTCTTTGTTGTTTGGCGAGGTGGTGATGGTAGGATTTGTCGTAATACTGCAAGGCCAGCGCTGCCGCCGTCCGCAGATCTCCACCATCGATGGCCTCGCAGGCCAAGCGGTGATTCAAACCACCGAGGCGTTTGCGAATGTTGTCAAAGCCCTTTTTCAACTGAGCACCAGAGTACGAACCGTAGTCGTTCAACAGCCGGTCCAGTCTTTGTTCAAAGGGCAAAGTAAGTTGAATGATGGGCCCCCGCAGCCAGCGCCAAATGCCATCGCGGAGATAAATCCGCCCGATGGACCGGCTTTCGTTTTCCAGCCAAATGGGACGCCGAAGGTCAAAGGTTTGGAGTACCTGGAACAAATCATTCTCAAATTGTTCGATGCTCGGCTGGGCATCACCAGACAGGTTGCCAAAGGCCGAGCCCCGATGCCGCGACAGGCCTTCCAGGTCAATGACCTGTTCGCCCAGCTTGGCCAGTTCCAACAGGATTTCCGTTTTGCCAATGCCCGTTGCTCCCCCCACGACGATGGAGCGCACCGGGCTGCGATCCAGCTCTTGCCGGACGAATGCCCGGAAAGCCCGGTAACCTCCCTCCAAAACCTGCACCGAATGCCCAGCCGTTTGGAGCAACCAGGCCATGCTTTCACTGCGCTTACCTCCACGCCAACAGTGCAACAACAGGGGACGCCCCGTAGCCAACTCGCGCGCCTTTTGTACCAATTGCAACAGCTTGGGGCCCACCAACTCCAAGCCCAAGTCCATCGCAGCTTGGGGGCTGACTTGCTTGTAGGTGGTCCCGACGACTACCCGCTCTTCATCGCTAAAGAGGGGTAGGTTGACCGCTCCGGGGAGGTGCCCCTTGGCAAATTCAGCGGGGGTACGGACGTCGACGATCAAGCGCTTCCGATCGCTTTTCCAGTAGGTTGCTATGTCAATTCGGGAACTACTCACTCATCGTCCGCTTGACGGATTGCTGCCAGCCTTTATACAATTTGTTTCTTTCGCGAGGAGCCATTTGCGCCGTAAAGCTTTGGTCCAAGTACCAATTGTTTTCCAGGTCCTTGCGTTTCCAGAAACCCACCGCTAAGCCCGCGAGGTACGCGGCACCGAGCGCCGTGGTTTCGATGATGCGGGGCCGCTGTACTTCCGTCCCCAGAATATCGGCTTGAAACTGCATCAGTAGGTTATTGGCACTGGCACCGCCATCGACGCGCAGGGCCTTGAGTTTGACTTTGGAATTTTTTTCCATCGCACCGAGTACGTCCCGAGTTTGGTAGGCCAGGGATTCGAGGGTGGCGCGGATCAGGTGGTATTTGGTGGTGCCACGGGTGAGCCCAAAGATGGCGCCCCGCGCGTACATGTCCCAGTAGGGAGCGCCCAAGCCCGCAAAGGCGGGAACGACGTAGACCCCATCGGTAGAAGGGACCTTCATGGCGTAAAATTCAGAGTCCGGGGATTCGTCGATGATCTTTAAACCATCTCGCAACCACTGGATGGCCGCGCCGGCAATAAAGACGCTACCCTCCAGGGCGTAGGTGATCTTTCCATCAATACCCCAAGCGATGGTCGTAAGTAAACCCTGCCGCGAGGTGACGGGTTTGGAGCCCGTATTCATCAGCATAAAACAGCCCGTCCCGTAAGTATTCTTGGCCATCCCTTCGCTGTAACAGGCTTGCCCAAATAGGGCCGCTTGTTGGTCACCAGCGATTCCCGCAATGGGGATGGCCGCCCCCAATAAGCCGGGGTCGCAGTGGCCGTATACTTCACTGGAATTGCGAACTTCGGGCAGGACCGATTCGGGAATATTGAGCTCCCGAAGCAATTTGCTGTCCC
>CALCCH010000666.1 GCA_937899855.1 uncultured Saprospirales bacterium
GCCCCCGCGTCCCCCCCCCCCCCCCCCCCCCCCCCCGTTTACGCGTCGGGGCCCTGCCTGGTTGAGTGGGGAATACGACTTCCAGCGGGAGGATTTCAATTTTGCCATCCACCTGGGGTATTTCTTTTAGCATCTCCTTCATGTTTTAATTTACTCGCCGAGAAATTGCCCTGCTTTATCGACTTTTTTGGCTTTCGCTCGCCCGGAGGTGCATCTTGAGGGTGTTATTCACATTTGACCATCACCCACCAAAAGATCATACATCCAATGAAAGAACACGATTTAATGGACGACGAGCTAAAACGAGACGAACGCACCCTGGCTACCATTGCTCACCTGGGCCCCTTTTTGGGAGCCATGATTCCGGGTTTGGGCAATATCCTACTGCCCTTTCTGATTTGGTTTTTTAAGAAGGACGAGTCCGACTACATCGACCGGCACGCCAAGGAGGCCCTCAACTTTCAGCTTTCCATCACGGTGCTGCTCGTAGCGGCCGGCATTCTGATTTTTCTGGCCGTCGGAATTTTTATCTTACCCGTTCTGGTGATGGTCGACATCGTATTTTCGGTGATCGCTGCCATCAAGGCCAACCGCGGAGAGTTTTACCAGTATCCCCTCAATTTCAACTGGATCAAGTAAAACGCAGGCTCCGCCTCAATACGTAACATCCTTTTTATAATAATTGCGAATAGGAAGGTCGAATCGACGGGTTCGGCCTTTTTCTTTTTACCCTGCTTAGGGCTCCTCGGGGATGCCACCCAGGATAAAGTTGAGATCGTCCATGGGATCATCCCCCAACTCCCAGTCGAAGAAATCTTCATCGGCACCTTCTACGATGGACTGGGCCAGGTCCCAGAGCTCGCGTTCGGGGGAGATGATGTGCTCGGTCAGCTCCGGTTCGATGATTGCGAGGATTTGGGCAATTGCCCGGGCCTCGGTGAGGCCTTGCTCCCGGGCGAGGTAGTCAAAATAATCGTGTAAGATGGGTCCCACGAATGGGGCTTCCGCCTCTTCGCAGCTGAGGTGATTGGCGTAAATATTGATGCAAAATTCCGCGATTTGGTAAGGGCGCCAGTTGCTGACGGGGTAGTGTTCGTATTCGATCATCAGCTCTATGAAGTAGGGGAGTTGTTCCTCCGCGGTTTGTTTTTGCTCGGTGGAATACTGGCGCGTGGCCGTTGTTTTGAGGAAGTCTTCCATCCACGCCTCGCTTTGGTCGTTGAAATCGCGGACTTGTTTTTCCTGTAGGTCTTCAAGGCGCTGGATGAGGTTTTCGCAGCTTCGTTCGTAGGTTTTTTTGAGGTCCCGCCGTTTGGATTTCTCCAGGTCACTGGCCTTGAAAGTTCGGACCAGCGGGCTTTCCATGCGTTGGATCAAATCCTCTAGGAATTCGTCACTGAGTTCGTTGATGGTGGTGGAATCCAATTGGATGGCGTAGGAATCGAATTCGGGGAAGTAGTTGAGGACCTTGCCCGCCCAGTTGTGGGCTTCGAAGCCATTTTTTAGGGAGACGCCTTCTTTGACACGGACGCGGCTACCGATTTTGATCTTGGTCATTGGGGTAACAGATTTAGCAGCTTTGACAATTTGGGGTACACGGTACAATAAAGAAAGAGATAATATTTGACATGAGCAACGGATGTTGGAATTCTTATTCCTTTCAGGAGGATTTCTCGTTCCTTGGGTCCTTTCATTGCAGTAGTGCTCGGGGCTTGGCGGGGAGAGAAGTCAGGTTCAGTCATGAGGTATTCTTCGTTGAGCTAAAAGTTGCAATGTGCGTTTCTTCCTACCGCGGGTAAATTTTACTGAACGAAGGCGCCACCGTATCCGATTGCGGTAATTTTTTACCGAAGTCGGCGCATCCTGTTCCCATTCACTGTCCAGAGGGGAGATAGAGGACTGCTAAAATTAAAAT
>CALCCH010000667.1 GCA_937899855.1 uncultured Saprospirales bacterium
TCTTCCTTCTATGCTTACTCGACGCTCTTTCGATTTTTCTTCTGTGGCGCTATCTTCTGGGTTTGGGTTTGGATTTTGCTGACGTTGGTCTCGGTGTAGATGTAGCAATCGGCCCGGATATCGCCGATGCGATCGGCCCGCATTTTGATCTGTTCCTCGCTCTCCTCACCAGAGACGTAGAGGATCTTGACGCTGATCCCCAGGGCAATTTGCAGCATGAGGGTAGATTTGCCGATGCCGGGCTGGCCGCCGATGAGGACGATGGAGCCGGGTACAATACCACCACCCAGTACGCGGTTGAGCTCGCCATCGGGAGTGAGCAGACGCTGGGTATTGCCCGCCACAATTTCGGGCAGTGCAATGGGTTGGGCATCGATGGGTCCCTTCCCCGCTGCTTTCCACACCTTTTTCTTTTGTTCTTGCTGCGTGTCCTTGGCCACTACCTCTTCTTGGTAAGTATTCCAGGATCCACACGAATTGCACTTGCCCATCCACTTGGGGGAGATGGCGCCACAATTCGTACAGACAAAGATTTTTTTAACTTTCGCCACGATTTTTTTTTGTGCCCACGAAGATAAATAGTCTGGAGGCCTTTTTTAACAATTCGCCCAAAAATGAGCCTACGCAAAGGTCGAATATCAGCGCAATGTCAAAGTTGGCCCCTCAACTCCCCTTTTTTGGCAATTATTGTTTTTTCCCAAAACCAATCCCCGACGGACTACGTTGCTTATCTTATTTCTCACACAGCTAGAAAATACAACGAGTGGATTGCTGCGAATTGCAATCTGTTTGTTTCCAACGTATTAATTTGATCTACAAATAATAGCCAGGAGAATCCGCTGAAAATGGCGCAGGGACACATTTTTTGATTTTTTTTCAAAATTTGTGACCTGGCAAAATCAATTGCGTCATAAGGATGAAACTTGACGAGTAATGATAAAGTGGAAGCAGAGAAAGCGAGCGGTCGAGTTTTGATGCACCACCAAGAGGTGGGACATCTTACGGCTCCTTAAGTGTTGAGCCCCCTGGTTTGTAGATTGTTTTCATTTGGTTTTTTGGGGTTATACAGGGTGCTACGCAAGCAATTGCGTCAGTGCCCTGTTTTTTTATTCCCTTTTTTTACCTTCCCCACTCAACGGTCGGCGCAGCGTACGCAGCGCGTACTCTCCGGGAGGTACATCAGCCGGGCGGCGGGAATGTTTTGGCCACAACGACTACAACTACCAAAGTCCGGATGATCGATGCGTTGCAAGGCGACCTTCAAGCTCCCGTATTTGCGTTTGGTCGAACGCAGCGTCGCTTCGGCCACGCTGCGGTTGTGAATGGCATCCATCCGGCTGACTCGACCGATGGCATTTTCCGGTCCGATCGGACGCGTCAACTCCTCCAATTCTTCAATTTTCCGCGCCGTAAGTACAATCGCCTCCTCAATTTTTTTCTTCAACTGTTCCTTTTCTTTGCCATCCATAATTTGACATTCTTTTGAGGGATTAGTAAATTGAATACAAAAGTAAAATATAGGAGATTTTTTCCGTTTCAACGATTGATCCCCTTTTTTGCGATAAAAGCCTCCTCACAAAACGATTTCTTTTCTATTTCCAACGCTCGGCCCCGTATCTTTTGGCAGGATACCCGGTTATAATAATAGCAACCCTCTGAAAAATGGCATTTTGAACCAATTCAAGTGGACTTTTATCGCGGACAACGGACGGCAACATCAAGTTACCTTGATGCACGGTGCGCGTACGGGTCACCTACTGGTTTATTGCAATACCAACATCCTACTCATTGACTTCAAAGTGCTCAAAACCTCTACCTATTCTTTCTTTCTCGAAGAAGAGCTTTGCGAACTGATCGTCGAACGCGAAGCGGACAACTTCCGCTACGGCTTCAAAATCAACCGGGAGGCGGATACGCCCCTCAATCAAAGGCGAAAGGATCAAAGCAAGAAACACCTCTGGCAGAGTTTGCTCTTTATGGGGAGTATGCTACTCCTGATCTCCCTGATCATCGTTGGGCTCACCCAGTACCAACGCAACAAAAGCGAACGCGACTTGCTCGATAGCCTAGCGCGCAGCGGTCAAGAGACCACCGCCAGAATCCTCATGGCCCCCGCATCCCAAGCCGACCCCGTCGCCGAACTGGATGTTTCCTACTTTTACTTCGTCAATGGCCGGGCCTACTCCATTCCGCAGTCCCGGGACGTCCTAACGGAAAACCCCAGTACCCAGCGCCTGGAATTGGCCACCGGACTGCCCCTCGAAATCGGCGACGAGTTTTTGCTGCGCTACCTACCGGGCGATCCTACCTTTAGCAAAATCGACTACGAACGCCCCAATCCCGAAACCCTGCAAAAATACCTCGATCGGGTCAGCACCACCTACCGCGCCGAGTTTCCCGAGGATTCGCCGGAGCGCTGTCGCTGTCTGGCCGAAGTCGCCTACGAAATAAAAGGCCTTGCTGGCCTGGCCGACTTCTACCACGCCGGCACCCCCGTCGAAGCCAACGTCCAACACAACCGACATTCGTTTCTTCGACTGATTCGTGACCTCCCCTTTCAGCAAAAAGCGGCACAAAAATGCGGCTCACTGTAGCAAAATCGTCGCTAAAAGCACCAAGCGCCACCTCCCCGCGTGTCGTCTAATTAGAGCGCCCAGAAGTATTTTACCTCCAAATCTGTGACATCGCTTTCACCTCCCACGGGAGCTCGACCTTCCGCCCCTCCCCCATCGCCACCGGAGCGGCACAATTATTTTGGCGGGGCAAAAGGAAATCGCCCATTATTTCGTTACTTTTGTGAGCTACTTTTCAAACCAACTATAAAATATCATTTCGACGGTGGAGTACCTGGCCCAACACATCGAGAGCCTCATTTTTACGAGCGAGCAGCCCATCGCCTTCCGGGAGATCAAGGCAGCACTGGAGGAGGCCTTTGAAACGACCTTGCCCGAGGAGGACCTGCGTACCACGCTGGATCAACTCGTGGAACGCTACCAGCAGGAAAGTTCCGCTTTTGAGATCGTGATGATCGCGGGTGGCTACCAGTTTTTGACCAAGGGGGCCTACCACAATACCGTGGGTACCTACCTCAAGCAAAGGGTCAAAAAACGCCTTTCGCGGGCGGCGCTCGAAACCCTATCCATCGTGGCCTACAAGCAGCCGGTAACCAAGGGAGATATCGAAGGCATTCGCGGCGTCAACTGTGATTACGCCATGCAGAAGCTGTTGGAGAAGGAGTTGGTGACCATTACCGGACGGAGTGATGCCCCGGGGCGGCCCTTGATATACGGGACGAGCCAGAAATTTATGGACTATTTCGGCCTACACGACCTCGGTGAATTGCCCAGGATCAAAGAATTTCGCGAACCGGACAACACCATCGGCGAAGCGGCCCCCATCGAGGAGGAAGTACATTCCGAACACCAGGGGCAAGGCCCCCAAAACGACGATGCCATCGCCGTTGCCATCGCCATTGCCGATTTGATTGTCCCCATCCCCCCGCACGACGAAGCCTCCGATACCGATCCGGAGGGTGCCTCTACCGATCCCGCCAGTGGTCAGGCCGATGATGGCACCCGCCACAGCGAAGCCCCGAAAGAACCGGGTGAGGCGGAGACCACTAGCATCACCGAATTCGTTACCGAAACCAGTGGTGAGTTTACCGGCGCAGCGGACCCCACGCCGGCGGATTCGACAGTAGAACCAAGGGTAGAATCAACAGCTGAATCGACAGCTCCACCCGACAACCATCCAACGGCCAACGATGTTGTAAATGAGAATCCCACTCCGATCAAGGAGGACTAAAGCCTTAGTAATATGAGTTCAGATCAGCCCCTCGTCAATCGCGTTGCCAATAGCGGCCTCATTACCCTCAATTTAGAAGAATTTTTCCCAGCGGAAGAGGTGATGGCCTTTGATCTAAAGGATTACCTGTTTATGGAGCTCATCCTCAAGGAAAAGGATTTTCGCCAAGCCCTCAAGGCCCACGACTGGACCCAGTACGAAGGTAAGAACCTCGCCGTATTCTGCTCCACGGACGCCATCATTCCCGTGTGGGCCTACATGCTGGTGGCGGCTTACGCCAGCCCGCACGTCGTCCAGATCTTCCAGGGTACTCCCGAGACCTTTTACCAGGTCGCCTTCCAAATGGCCCTCACCCAGATCAACGGAGCGGATTACGAGCAAAAGCGGGTCGTCATCAAGGGGTGTAGCAACAAGCCCGTCCCCCCCTCGGCCTACGTAGAACTGACCCGCCGACTGCGCCCCTACGCCCAGAGCAGCATGTACGGTGAGCCCTGCTCGACCGTCCCCATTTTCAAACGCCCCCGGGTACTGCGCCGCAAATCGTAGGCAAGCCTTCCATTCATTAAAACGAATCGCCATGGGTGGCACGATCTTTTCTGCCACTTCACCGGGCAACAAACGTTGCCGGTTCCAATATTCTTTTTACTTTAGGGCCCCACAAAATTTATCCCATGCAGTCACCCATTTCTTGGTACACACTCGCCCTCGCCGCCTTTAATACCTTAGTCCTTTTCAGTGCCAACCAAAGTAGTCAAAAAACCCTTACGGCGGAGGCGTCCGAGACCGGAGCGATGGACCTCCCCCAGCAAATCCGAGCGGTCCCCCTGGCGGATCGCGCCTTCGACTTTGCGGGGGAATCCCTGCCCATGGATAATTTTGACGTCCGCGAACGCCTGGACCGCGAGTTGCTCCGCAATTCCTACTACCACTCCAACACCATCCTTCTCCTCAAACGCGCCAAGCGCTACTTTCCCACCATCGAAAAAATTCTGGCGGAGGAGGAGGTCCCGGAAGACCTTAAGTACCTCTGCGTCATCGAAAGCGACCTGAGCAATGCCGTATCCCCGGCGGGCGCCAAGGGTTTTTGGCAGTTTATGAAGGGAACGGCGGGCGATTACGGCCTGGAGGTCAACAGCGAGGTGGACGAGCGTTTTCACCTCGAAAAAGCGACGCGGGCGGCCTGCCGCTACCTCAAAAAATACCGGGAAAAATTTGGGAGCTGGACCCTAGCCGCCGCGGCTTACAACACGGGCGGCAACCGGCTAAGTAAGGAAATCCAAGTGCAACGGGGCCAGTCCTACTACGACCTCAACCTCAATGCCGAAACGGCCCGCTACGTCTTTCGCATCGTAGCGATGAAGACCATCCTGACCAATCCCCAGGCCTTCGGCTTCGATATCGAAGAGGCGACCAAGTACGCTCCCTTCCCCGACTATCACACCATCGAGGTCAAGGAAAGCGTAGCCAACTGGGGCGACTTCGCCACCAAATACGGGACGACCTACCGCATGCTCAAAGTGTACAATCCCTGGCTCCGTACTGCTTCGCTCAGCAACCGGACCAAGAAGACCTACGAAATACGGGTGCCCAAACGGGAAGACTAAAAGCAAGGGGCCCGCTGTCGCAATGACAGTGGGCCCCTTGTGGAACGCCGGGCGTTCGCGCTCCTTATTCGGTCAACTCCCCCAGGGGCTTGATCGATTCCCCCTGCGAACTGATTTTCTCAAACGTCTCCAAACCACATTCCAAGAACTTGGCGTAATCATCGGCGCCCTCCCGGTAGCCGCGCGGCTTGGCCAGTACCTTTTCGTCGGGTGTAACCATGACGTAGAGGGGTTGCGAGTTTTGCTGGAAATTGACGATTTGGAAATCCGCCCACATATTGCCCACCGAACGCAGGCGCTTATTGGAATTGAGCGATACAATCGTTTCGTCCAGTGATTTGCGATCGTCGACGTAGAGCGAGATCAGGACAAAATCCTGGTAGATGTGGTACCACACCTTATCTTTGATCCAGATGTGCTCCTCCGTCTTGCGACAGTTGACGCAGCCGTGGCCGGTAAAGTCGAGGAGCACCGGTTGCTGGTTTTCCCTTGCGTAGGCCATGCCCTCGTAGTAGTCCTTGAAGCAGTCCAGATTATTGGCGCACTTGGTGAAGGAGGGATAGCGGGACTTGATGTCCTGGTCGGCTTTGCTCTTGGTGAGGAAGTAGTTGTACTGGGCCGGTGGGGCCAAGCCACTCATCAGGGCCAGCGAATCGTAGGATTGGGTCTTAGAATTGTAGCGGAAGCCCGTACCGAGGTAGAGGGTGAGGCCCAGGGCCAGCAGGGCAAAGCCCAGGCGGGTGGGGCTGAGTTTTTTCGAGGGGCTATCGTGGGGGAAACGGATAAAACCGAAGAGGTAGAGCGACATGCCCGCAAAGACCAGAATCCATAGGCCCAGGAAGAGCTCGTAGCCCAAAATGCCCCAGTGCATGGTCATGTCGGCCACGGACAGGAATTTGAGGGCCAGGGCCAGTTCGAGAAAACCGAGTACCACCTTTACCGAGTTCATCCAGCTGCCCGACTTGGGGAGCGAGTTGAGTACGGCGGGGAAAGCGGCAAACAGGCCAAAGGGCAAGGCCAGGGCGCTGGAAAATCCGAGCATGACTACAAAGGGGCCCATCGCGTTGGTGGCCGACTGGACCAGCGCCGTTCCGATGATGGGTCCGGTGCAGGAGAAAGAAACCAGGGCCAGGGTGAAGGCCATAAAGAAGGTACCGATTAATCCGCCCTTGTCCGCCATGCGGTCCGAACTGTTGGTCCAGGAACTGGGCAGGGTGATTTCGTAATAGCCAAAGAAGGAAAAGGCAAAGGCCAAAAAGATCAGGAAAAAGAGTACGTTGGGCAACCAGTGGGTCGACAGCAGGTTCAGCGCATCCGGTCCGAAGATTCCCGTGATGAGCAGGCCAATACTGACGTAGATGACAATAATCGAGATACCGTAGGTCAACCCGTTACGGATGCCCTCCCAACGCGTTTTGCTGGACTTGGTGAAAAAACTCACCGTCAGGGGAATCATGGGGAAAACGCAGGGAGTCAGTAGGGCGAAAAAGCCCCCCGCAAAACCCATCAAAAAGATCCAGAGTAAGGAACCCGAGGCTTTTTCCTCCTCCCCACAGTTGCCCAGTGGCTCTACGTAGGTCGCCTGGAGCACCGGACGCGCCTGGTCGATCACTCCTTCCTCGACGAGGGGTACGACCCCACCACCCGCAAAAAAAGCATCGCGCTGGTCCTCCTCTCCGACAAAAGCCTTTAGCGTCTCGGGCGAAAAGGTAAAGAAACGCAGGGCCGGAGGCAGACACATACCGTTGGTACAAGTCATAAATTCCAGGTCTCCCACAACCGGCTGGCTGGGGTCCGCGACCTTCAAGCGCTGGGTAAAGATGGCCTCCTTCTTAAACTTGATCAGGTCCATCTCAAAGTTCTTATCGTACTCCTTGATGCGCACCGGACCGGATTCGCTGGTCTCTCCCAGCAGTTCGACCTGTCCGCCCTCCGTGTTGAAGGCGAAGGACGTGGGGATGGGACCATCCTCCCCATCGAGTTTTTGAGAGTAGAGGTACCACTCGTCGGCCGCCGTGGCTCGCAGGGTCAGTTCGAAGGTCCCGTCTTCCAATTTGGTGGCTTTGATCGACCACTTGACGGGATCGAGGATGCCACTGTTTCGATCGCCATTGGGGGTGCCGCTCTCGGTAAAACCGGTACCCGTCACGGCCATATCGGTAGTAGCCGCCGTAGCGGGCGTTTCCGGGTTGGAGGCCTCCGGCGTGGTGGCGGGTTGCTTGGCGGGAGCCTCCGTAGGCTTTGCCACCTCAGCGGTCTTCGTGGGCGTCTTCGCAGGAGCCTCGGGGGTCGATTTGGCGGCCGGTGGTGCCGGGGTGGGCGTGACACTACCCGTGCCCCCCGTCGTTTTGGCTACGAGGGAAAAAGCAAAATCGACATCCGCCGGGGGCAAACATTTGGTGGCGTCGCAGGTCATAAAGTTGACGTAGCCCGTGAGCTTTTTTGCCCCATCGATGACCTTTACACGTTGGACAAATTGGACCGACTTGGTGAACTTGATGACGTTCATGTCGAAGAGTTTGTCGTAGCCCGCCTTGCGGTATTTCGACTTTTCTTCATTTTTCCCGACCAATTCGTAGTGATCGCCCGCATCGTAGTTGAAGCTGGTTTTTACCGGACCGTCCTCGCTTTCCAGGTACTGGGAATAAATCGACCAGCCCTCGTCAATTTTGGCGGTGAAGATCAAATCGAAGGTCTCGCCATCGATTTGTTGCTGGTCAAAAGTCCATTTTACGGGATCGTAAATCTGAGCGGAGGCGCTCGTAAAATAACCGCTCAGCACGGCACACAGGATAAATGTAAATAGACGCATGAGATCTTGCTGGTTTTACTGACTTTGTAGTCCTTGTTTGGCGCTACTAAAGTAAAAATTATTCCAATTACCACAGAGTTACACGCAATTGGCAGTAAGCGTTTTTTTCACTTACTGCCAATCGAGGGTAGGTATGGTCCAATACCGTGGTGTAAATTACCTAGAAATCACCTGCCCCGACAGCGTGTTAAGATACTTTAAATATTCTTTAACAGCCGCTAAAGGAAATGTTAAGTACGCCGGCACCCTACAATTTCGAAGCTAATGTCTTCGGGTGGCGAAGCGAGGGGCAACCAGAACCGGTCAGCAACTTCCCCGGACCAGCGGAGCCCGTCGGGCCTTACTGGGTCGCGGAGGCCATCCGATTTTGCAACAGGGAATCGAACAAGAGGCGCCCGTCCACATTGCCCAGCCGCTCCTCCGAGGCGCGCTCGGGGTGGGGCATCATTCCAAATACGTTGCGCTGGGCGTTGCAGATGCCCGCGATGTTCCAGGCCGTACCGTTGGGATTGGCGGCCGCGTCGACGGTACCATCCGCCTGGCAGTACTGGAAGAGGACCTGATCGTTGTCACGCAGTTGCTGGAGGGTGGCCTCATCGGCGTGGTAGCGACCTTCGGCATGGGCGATGGGGATTTTGAGCACCCGCCCGGGGCTGATTCCCGCCGTGATGGGCGACTGGTTGGTGACGGTTTTGAGGAAGGTATTTTTACAGGTAAATCTTTGGTGGCTGTTGCGCAGCAGGGCTCCCGGCAGCAGCTCTGCTTCGCAGAGGATCTGAAAGCCATTGCAGATGCCGAAGACGTAGCCCCCGCGGTGGGCAAAGTCGATGACGGCCTTCATCAGGGGGGAGAAACGCGCGATGGCGCCCGCCCGGAGGTAGTCGCCGTAGGAAAAACCACCGGGCAGCACGATACAGTCGTCGGTGGTAAAGCCCTCCAGACTTTCTTGCTTGTGCCAGAGCTCCACGACTTCGCGTTGGAGTACCGTACCGAGGACGTGGATCATATCGTCGTCACAATTGGAACCGGGGAAAACGACTACACCAAATTTCATATCTGCGTGGTTTTATCAACGAAAGGCCAAAATTACCAAATTCTGCGCACAAACTATCCGCCGACCAACCACCAATTTTGGTAATGGACTAGGAGGAGGCCCACCAGCAGCAGTAGGTGGAAGACTTCGGCGAGCGAACGGCTCAGTCCGAGGAAGTTGAAGGACAGGAAGATGGCCAGGGAGGGTACGAGTAGGAGCAGGTGGTCCAGCCCCGCGGCGGCTTGTAGAAACAGGGCCAACAGGGCAAAGAGCAAGCCCCAGTAGAAGATTCCGATGTTTTTTTGGACCTGGATGTTCTTCTTAATCAGGAAGCGGTTGAAGCTCAGGAGAGCCAGGAGGATCAGAAAGGTAAAAAAGCCCAGCTGGAGGTAGTCCGGCCAGGAGAGTGCCCCCCGGAGCTCCCACCAGGAGAGGCCTTCCAGCAGGAGGTTTTGCCAGAGGAGGGAGGCGCGGTCGGTGGCAAAATAGTAGACGAAGGCCAGGAAAAAGGGACTGACAAAACCGCTGGCCAGCACGAGTTGTTCGCGAAAGCGGAAGGCCCGCAGACTCCGTAGCCCGACGACGGCCAAGAGGATGTAAATCAGCAGCGAAGGATAAAACAGACTGGCCAGGCCCAACCACAGACCGACGTTGTAGATGTTGCCGGAGGCGGCGTACTTTTTGTAGGTCTCCAGCATTTCGTAGAGGGCGAGCAGGTAAAAGGTGGTGGCGACCAGGACGGGTGAAAGCAGGAGGAAGGGAGTATAGCTACTGGCCAGCAGGACGTAGAACATCCCCGGCAATAGGGACAGTTCGTTGGCCATCCGGTGCCGAGCCAGGATGATGTTGATGAGTAGGGCTTGAAAGCAAACGATGAGTAAGGCGAGCAGCGCCGACTGCGTCCCCCCCAGGTCGAGGCCACCGAAGAGGCTTTCAATCACTACACTCCCCCCCTGGTGGACCGGCGCCAGGCCTCCCCAGAAGGCGGCCCCCCGGACGATAAAAGCGTAGAAGACCAAAAAAATATTGGCGACAAATTGATTGGTGCGGAATAGAGCGAGCACGTTTCACTGGGTTGGTTGGCGGAAAATTCAAATGTACGTAAGCCCGTATTAAAACAAGAATTCGGATGGGAAAATTATCTGGGGGAGGAATTTTCGAAAGCTGAATCGAGGATGAGCCTGCTACGCTAAGCAGCTCTCGATCAATTGGTTAGGAAAAACATGATTTTCTTGAATATTAGAATTGTTACTTATATTTGGTTTGAATAAATCCCCCGGAATACCAAACTTAGGGTATTCTGTTCATTTCCCTAACGTATTTTGGTTTTTCGTATCAACGATCGAATAACTACCTTTTGTGCTTTCCCCAGGCTCCGCAAAAGGTCCGAGACTACACAATCGAGTATTTATTTATTGTTAAACAATCTAAACAAAAACCGCATGACAAACAGTATTTCTCTCTGCACCGACATGAGTGGATTATTATTCACGACCGATTCCGGTACGACTTGTATCCCCCTCAGTGGACCTGGGGCCATTGTATCGCTCGATGATGACAACCAACTTCAGGCGGTGCAGGCGGGCCAAGAACTGACGGGCAGTGGATTTATCGAGCCCCTAGCCGACGCCCAGTGGACCATGAGCTACAATGAAGAGACCAAGATTTCTTTTATCATTGGTGTAACGGACATGGACGTCAACCTCAACGGCAAATTCCACAACTTCCTGATGACTACCCAAAAGGTAAACATCCGTAATGATGGCACCAATCTTACGGTAATCTCGGCTCCTGCCTAAGGCAATGACTTAATCGAACCGGAGCTGTAAACTACGGCGATCCGAGGCCATTGTGCCTAGCTCACGGATCGCCGTATTTATTGGATCACGAACCACCTCCGCCTACCCCCTTCGTGCCAGCACGTCTCGATATACTTCAAGAATCGAACGCTTACCCAATTTACTTTTCACCCATATTTGCAGCTCTTCGATCCCAGTATACGGATGTTGCCGCTCTCGATTCATCCGATCGATGTACGCATCAAATTCCTGAAATAGGGGTTCCTGCTCCAGGAGCGGCGTGGCCATAAGTTTTCTCAAGAATGCGAGTGCCTTAAACTCAAAGCCCGTTTTGCGTTTCAGGGTTTTGTCAAAGTATCGATTGGCGCCCCGCAGTTCTGCCTCAGCACGATCGATGTTTCCCAGTTCAAAGTTAACGATCACGCAGAGCAAACGCATCAACTGTTGAATATTCTCGCGTAGCGGATAGCGTTTCTCTCTCAGGATATCTTCGATGTGGGACAAACACGCTTCCCATTCTTCCATCAAAAAATAATATACGGTAATATTGGCCTGGAAAGACAATGCGGAGTAGTTGGCGAGTTTGTACTGTTTGATCCCCGCCTTGATCTCGGGAATCAAATCGCGAATTGGAAGCACCTTTCCCGTATTCAGGTAATACATCAATTTATTGGAGGCGGCCTTGAGAAAAGCCGCCCGCTTGTCGTGATACTTCTTGGGCTTGAGTTCGTCTAGGTTTTTCAAAATATCGGGAATCAAATCAAAGCGTTTGAGGTAGAAACAAGCCGTCGCATAATTGGCCAAGGCATTGATGTACAGCGAGAACCTTTGATTTTTCACCACCTCTCTTTCCTCCCACCAATCCAAAATTTGGCGTAGGAAAAACTCCATTTTACCATAATCTCCTGACAATAGATTGAGGTAGGCGCCCGCCGAGTAAAAATAGCGTTTTCCCTCCGCGGAGGTATCCACCTGAGCCAGGCGGTCAAATTCTTCCCCAAACTCCCGCTGCAGTTCGGCCTTGCTGGCCTCATCCTTGAGCTCGTACTGCTGCATCAATTTGGCCCAGATGCGATCGTTGAGATCGATACAATCCAATTCGTAGGCCAGTTTGAGTAAAATTTCGTCCTTCTCCACGATCAGCTCCTCCAGTTCGTTGCGGTACTTACGCGTCCGATTCTCCCGGAGGATCAAGCGACTCATATTGTTGATCTCCAACTGCGCCGGCAGGTAGTCGATCTGCTTGACCAGGCGCTGCGCAATTTTGAGCCGTCGTTGGCTCTGATCGTACAAGCCCCGTTCGTAGAGGTAGTTGGCATCCAGGAGGAGATCGGAAATTTGGGCGCGAATCGAGTCCTCGCTGTTGTAGTTGCGCAGCGAGCGCAGGATGGCTTCGTAGAGGTATTTGCGCTCGGCAGCCAAGTGTTTGACGAAGGCCTTCTTGCGCAGGGCGTCTTCATCGTAAGTCCTCATCTTGTTGAGGGTGTCAAACAGCTTGAGATAATTGGCATCGGTGTCGCCCCCAATCAGGGCGTTTCTTTTAAAATAACGCTTTTCCGAGCTCGACATGGAGTGGATCAGTTGGAAAAGCGGATCATTCCCCTTACTCATGATGATATTTTTCGAATGCGGCTATTGCGTGCTAATTGTTAATGATCTTTTTCAGCTATTTTTCCCGCCTCAGAAACCCTATTGGGCGCCCCCTTTCTCGCACCGCAAAATCGGCCTTGAATCTTCGATTCATAAAAAACCCAATTTGTTTTACTAGAGACTGACTATCAAATACTTGGAGATTAAAAAAAATTTCATTTGGAACTCTTCACAAGTCTTTAAACTAGGATGACTGGAGCTATTCTATGGGGCTTAGAAGCATTATTTAGGTCGCCTTAGTGGTTTTACTTAGCCTGGGGGCCCAGCTATATTTGAACCATCAATACGCCAGTAGTTAATGGTAAATATAACAAAATCTGGATAGGGAACTAAACAACTAAGAGATGCTCACAAAACCCAATTGACCCCCAAGCGACCCCAAGACCAAGTTATTGTGAACTTAGAGAATGTTACGGGCCAATGAAAAACACAGAGGACATCCACCAATTGATTCGCGCCTTGAGCAAGGCCGAAAAACGACATTTCAAAATGTCGGCAGCCAGGTATTCAAAAAGCCAGAATAACTACCTCCTACTCTTCGATGCCATCGATCAGCAGGAAAGCTACGACGAATCGAGATTGAAGCAAAAATTCAGCCGGTACGCCTTTGGTAAAAGCATCCACAAGACCAAGTACTTGCTATACGAGTTGATCCTGCGTTCGCTGCGCCCCCTGAGCAATAGCAAGAGCGTTCGAGATCAATTGGAAGGTAAAATGCAATCCGTAGATTTCTTATTCTCCAAAGGATTGTACGAACAAGCAGAGATTCTGCTGCGGAAGGTCAAAAAGTTGGCCCTCCACTATCAGCTGCTCCCCCTTCAGCTGCGGGTTTTGGATTGGGAAAAACGCCTGATCCACCACAGCCGGGAGGCCACTACCCTGACCAGAGTGGAGCAGTTGTTGGACGAATACGACCGTATTTCGAGTCAAGTTAGGATAGAAATGCGTTATCGGGGAATGGCCGAGCGCTGTTTTCAACTGGAAAAGCTGCTCCCCCCCGGGCAATACACCCTGGCCCTCGGTCAGGTGCTGGATAGCCAGCCCATCGAGGACCACCGCAACGCGCCGAGCTTTTTGGCACAGTTGTACCGACGCGAGCTGCTGGCCCGCCGGGCCTTCGATGCGGGCCAACTGCGGGTAGCAATCCGACATCAGCAAGCCATTTACCAAAATTGGCAAAATGCTTCCTGGCTAACCGAAGTTTTTCCCCAGGAGTTTCAACGCACCCTCCAGTCCTACTTGCGCTATCGCCTGGATGCCCTGGAGGGCAGCAGCCACAAATTTGTCGAGGTCCTGGACTTTTGGCGCGAGTACATGCCCCACCGCACCAGCGAAGAGGCCGAAAAATTGGATTTGCACCTGGTCGTCTTTGACTTTATCCACAACCTCAACCGCGGCAACCTGCAGATCTGCGCAACCCGATTGTTGGTTATCCGCGATACGATCGAACGCTACGAAGCCTTGCTCGATTTGTCGACCAAGATCCAGTTGTACTACCACATCGGTATCTACTACTTCTTCGTCCGCGAATTTGACGAGGCCCTCGAATGGGTGCTGCGTACCCAGGAAAAAGCCAACCGACAGCTGCATCCACGTAGCCAGCGCTTCTGCGAGTTGATCGAATTGATGACGCGCTACGAGCTGGGGGAATACGAATACCTGGCTTCGGCGGTCCGCAAGATGTACCGCAACCTCCGGCAAAAGCCCCAGCCCATCCGCATCGAATCCCTGATTCTACGGTCGGTACGGCAACTGCTCAATGTTTCGGATAGCTCCCAAGTCAAACCTATTTTTGAACGTTTATACGACTCACTACAACAAATTGAAGATCCCACTTACCAGCGCAACAGCCTCCAAACCAACGTGCTCTACCGCTGGATCAACGAATACTTACCCCAAAAAAGCAACGAACATTTCTATTGATAAGCTCTCTCCTTAATTCAGCAATATAGTATACCCCAAAAAGTCTCTCTTTATTAATTATTGCTCTCTCTAAGTCTGAGGCCTGGCTGCTCCCAACAGCCGGGCTACTCTTTTTTAATCCCGCTCTTCCCAACCTACGATTCCGAGCCTCCGCAACAACAATTATTTTCTTGGCGTGTTTCTCTATTACTTGCTCCGTCGTTGGGGGATTGAGGCACGACGAAGGGGGGAAATTTTCCACATCTTTGTATCTTGTGGCATAAAATAAAGCAGGTGTTATGATCAAATCCCTGGCTTCAATCAAGGCTCCCATCGAGTCCGAACTGAAGATCTTCGAGCAGCGATTCCGCGAATCCATGCGTAGCAAAGTCCCGCTTCTGGATAAGATCACCTATTACATCGTACAGCGCAAAGGCAAACAGATTCGCCCCATGTTCGTCTTTTTCTGCGCCAAGGTCTGTAAAGATACCACCGATTCCACCTACACCGCCGCCTCCTTCATCGAACTGCTCCACACCGCCTCCCTCGTCCACGACGACGTCGTCGATGATGCTTTTGAACGCCGGGGCGTTTTTACCGTCAATGCCCTGTGGAAAAACAAGATCGCCGTACTGGTCGGTGACTATTTCCTCTCCCAGGGGCTATTGCTAAGTATCGAAAAACAGGAATTCCGGCTGCTGGAGATCATCTCGCGGGCGGTCAAGGCCCTTTCGGAAGGGGAGCTCTTACAAATTGAAAAAGCTCGGCGGCTCGACATCGACGAACAGGTGTACTACGACATCATCCGCAAAAAAACGGCCTCGCTCATTGCGGCGGCCTGTAGTGCCGGGGCCGCCTCGGTGACCGACGATGAAGCAGTCATCGAAAAAATGCGCCTCTTTGGAGAAAACATCGGGGTGGCCTTCCAGATACGCGACGACCTCTTCGACTTCGGTACCGATGATGTGGGCAAACCGCTGGGAATTGACATCAAAGAAAAGAAACTGACCCTCCCCCTCATCTACGCCCTCAACCACGCCCAACGCAGCGACCGCCTCCGAATCATCAACAACGTCAAGCGGCACAGCAATAAGCCCGAGAAAGTCAAAGAAGTCATCGAATTCGTCCGCGCCAGCGGGGGGCTCGAATACGCCCGACAGGTCATGCTCGACTACCGCCAGGCGGCCTTCGATTTGCTCGAATCCTTTCCCCACAACGAAGCCCGGGTAGCCCTCCGGGACCTGGTCATCTTCGTCACCGAACGCAAGAAATAAGCTTACAAACGTCGGATGTCGGCCCCCAGGGCCCTGAGGCGGGTATCGATTGCTTGGTACCCCCGATCGATTTGGTGGATGTTGTGAATGGTGCTCTTCCCCTTGGCCGACAGGGCCGCAATGAGCAGGGCAACCCCAGCCCGAATATCGGGCGAACTCATCGATATCCCCCGCAATTGCGAACGCCGATTGAGCCCGATGACCGTCGCCCGGTGGGGATCACAGAGGATGACTTGCGCCCCCATGTCGATCAATTTGTCCACGAAAAATAGGCGACTTTCGAACATTTTCTGGTGAATGAGGACACTGCCCTTGGCTTGGGTGGCCATGACCAGGATGACACTCATCAAATCGGGCGTAAAACCGGGCCAGGGAGCGTCGTAAATCGTGAGGATGGAGCCGTCGATAAAGGTTTGAATCTCGTATTCCTCCTGGGCCGGCACGTAGAGGTCGTCTTCGCGTACTTCCACCCGTACGCCCATCTTTTCAAACACACCGAGGATATTGCCCAACTCCGATACGCGTACGTCCTTGATCGTGAGCTCGGATTGGGTCATGGCGGCCAGGCCAATAAAGCTACCGATCTCGATCATATCGGGCAAGAGGCGGTGCTCGGTTCCTTCCAAACGGTCGACGCCTTCGATGGTGAGCAGATTGGAGCCCACACCGGAAATTTTGGCTCCCATGCGGTTGAGCATCCGACAGAGCTGCTGAACGTAGGGCTCGCAGGCCGCATTGTAAATTTGGGTGGTTCCCTCCGCCAGTACGGCAGCCATGATGACGTTGGCCGTTCCCGTCACCGAGATTTCATCCATCAGCAGGTAGGTTCCCCGCAATTGGGGCGCCTGGATGGAAAAACTACTCGCGTCGGCATCAAAGTGAAAAGCACCTCCCAATTTTTGTAAACCTAAAAAATGGGTATCCAAACGGCGGCGCCCGATCTTATCGCCTCCCGGCTTGGGCAGGTAGGCCTTGCCAAAACGCGCCAGCAACGGCCCAATCAGCATCACCGATCCGCGAATGCGTTGGGCATTTTGCTGGAACTCGGCCGAACTAAAAAAGTCCAGGTCGATGGCGTCGGCCCGAAAGCGGTAGGTACCGGGGGCCAGCCGGTCGATCTTGACCCCTAAGCCCCGCAGCAGTTCGATCAGGCGGTTGACGTCGAGGATATCGGGAACGTTGGAAATCGTGACGGGACGGTCGGTCAGGAGGGTGGCACTGAGTACCTGGAGTGCTTCGTTTTTAGCACCCTGTGGACTGATGGCGCCGCTCAGGGGCTGGCCACCGATCACTTCAAAAGCATCCATAAACGGGGGGACTTAGCTTATTTTCTACGGTTATTATTTTTCCGGAAGCGGTGGTTATTTTTCCGCTCAATGGGTGCATTGGCCGGGGGCGAACTCACCCGCTTGTTGCGACGACGCTGCGGATTGGTCAGGTTATCGAGGGAAGAATCGTCCTTGATCGACAGGCGGTGGCCGGAGAGGAGTTCGAGGTCCTCCTTGATCAGGTCGTCGCTCACGTAGTGCTCCTTGAGCCAGGTCTTGTAGGCCAGCTTCATGTAAGAGCCAATCACGTTGATAAAGCCTTGCTGCACGGGACCGGATTCTATCTCCACTGCCTTTTCGATCATCCTCTGAACGTTGTAGCCGTAGTGCCGGAAGCGGGTATCGTAGTGGGGGTAGCCCACGCGATCGGGCTTCTTCCGCGCGTCTTCAAAACGGGGAATATCCCCCACGAGCGGTTGGACGTCGATTTTGAAATCCGAGATGTAGAAGAGGTGCCGCCACAATTTGAGTCGGTAGTCCTCGACGTTTTTATTCTGCGGATTCATTTGGTACATCAGATCGACGATGCGTTCGGCAAAAGCCTGCCGGTAGGCGGGATCCTCGATGGCAACACAATGCTGAATCAGCAATTGTACGTTGCGGCCGTACTCCGGCATGATGAGGATTTCCTTCTGCGAATTGTACTCCATTTTATGCACGATTTGTATCGATTTTATTCTACGGTCACGGACTTGGCGAGATTGCGCGGTTGGTCGACGTTGCAGCCCCGCATCAAGGCGATGTGATACGATAGCAGTTGTAAAGGAATAACGGATAGCAAGGGCGTCAATGGTTCATCTGTATCGGGGATGGCAATGCTGTAATCCGCCAGGGAACTAATGATTTTGTCACCTTCCGTGACAATGGCAATGACGATGCCTTTTCGCGCCTTGACTTCCTGAATGTTGCTCACTACTTTTTCGTAAGCGCTCTTATTTGTGGCGATCACCACTACGGGCATATTTTCATCAATCAGGGCAATCGGGCCGTGCTTCATTTCGGCCGCAGGATAGCCCTCAGCGTGAATATAAGATATTTCTTTGAGTTTTAGGGCCCCTTCGAGGGCAATCGGGAAATTATAACCCCGTCCCAGGTACAGCGCGTTGTTGGCATCCTTGATCTCGCTGGCAATGTAGCGAATCTGCGTGTCGGACTCCAGGACCTTGGCCACCTTCCCGGGGATGCGTTCGAGCTCCTCCAACAATTGGAAGTAGTAGGACTTGGGAATCGTGCCGCGTTGGTAACCCAGGCTGATGGCCATCATGGTGAGCAGGGTCACCTGTCCGGTAAAGGCTTTGGTGGAAGCCACCCCGATTTCTGGGCCCGCGTGGATGTAGGATCCCGCGTCGGTCAGGCGGGCAATCGAGGAACCGACATTGTTGACAATTCCGTAGATCAGCGCTCCCTTCTCCTTGGCTAGTTCGAGCGCCGCCATGGTATCGGCGGTCTCTCCCGATTGGGACAGGGCTACCACCACGTCTTCCCGATCGATGATGGGGTTGCGGTAGCGCAGCTCGGAGGCGTATTCCACTTCAACGGGAATTCGGGCCAGCTCTTCGAAGAGGTACTCCCCGATCAGCGCGGCGTGCCAGGAGGTTCCACAGGCGGCCATGATAAAGCGCTTCGACTGTGCGATGCGCTCCTGGACCTGATCCACGCCCCCCAGCTTGATCCAGCCCTCGGCCGCATTGATCCGGCCCCGCATACAGTCCGCGATGGTATTGGGTTGCTCGTAGATCTCTTTGAGCATAAAATGTTCGTAATCGCCCTTTCCCAGACTTTCGATCTTCAGGTCCAACTGCTGGATGTAGGGCATCTTGATTTCGTTGCCGATGTCTTTGATTTGCAATTCACCATCCCGCGTCACCACGGCGATTTCCTCGTCGTTGAGGTACACCACCTTTTGGGTGTGCTCTACGATGGGCGTGGCGTCGGAGGCCAGGAAAAACTCCCCGTCCCCAATTCCGATCACCAGGGGGCTGGCCTTGCGGGCCGCCACCAGCTTACCGGGGTCCCGCTCATCCATCACTACGATGGCGTAGGCTCCGATGACCTTGGTCAGCGCTACGCGGACGGCCTCTTCCAGGGGCAGGTTGCTGCGTGTCTGTAGTTCTTCGATCAGGTGGACCAGTACTTCGGTATCGGTTTCGCTTTGGAAAACGTGGCCTTCCTGGAGCAGTGCGGTTTTGAGGGCGGCGTAGTTCTCGATGATCCCGTTGTGAATCAGGGTCAGGCGGCCATTGCCCGATTGGTGAGGGTGGGCGTTGATATCGTCGGGTTTGCCGTGGGTCGCCCAGCGCGTGTGCGCGATCCCCATGGAGCCGCTCACGTTTTTACCCTTGACGAAATTGACGAGGTCCTGAACTTTTCCCTTGCGCTTAAACTCGCGCAATTTGCCGTTGAGCAGGGACAGACCGGAGCTGTCGTAGCCGCGATATTCCAACCGCTTGAGGCCATATATCAAAATGGGATAGGCTTCCCTTTGGACAACGTAGGCAACGATACAACACAAAGGAATATTTTATAAGGTTACTTAGTTTTCAATATTGGTATAGGTCAAATTTAACTTTGCGGGAAAACGGGAATGTCCCGGCCCGAATAACACCAAGCGATTGGAGCGTTCCTGTTTGAAAGCCGAACGCAGGATCAATTTCGGACTGGTGGCTCGACCATCCGCCAGTAGGGTATTGAGGTAGGCCGCGATGTTCATGTTGTACTTGATCATCATTTGGCCATCCACTTCCTCCTCCACCGGTGCGCCCCCGAAAGCCAGGGCATTGAGCAGCACGTCATCGATCACGAGTAGTTCTCCATCCTCGTTTTCCGCCGCCACGATCAGCTGGAGATCCGCGGGATACACCAGCTCGTTGTCGGTCGGCAGAACCGCCGCAAAAAATTCCAACTCCGCCTTGTTCACCACGATATTTCCCAGCTCCCCAAAATGCGGAATATCCAGTTCTACGTTGGGGCCAGCCATCGACTGGATAAAGACCAGGCTATCACCTAGGCTGGGGTCATCAAAAAATTCCTCGACGATTCCCGTGGAAAAGTCGTGTTCCAGAAAAACGTGGCGGGGAATGGTGACTCCGGAGATGGTAAAATCGTAGACCGACGGCACGGTATCGGGCTCGGCGGTAAAGTTGCGATAAAACAATCTCAGGCGGGTGAAATCGGCATTCATATCAAAATAGAGTATCCCCTCGGGTGGGGTACTATTGGCAATACTAATGTGTAAGCCCCGTAATTGTTCGATAAACGCCCCTTCCTCGTACCAAGTTGTGTCGAACATATCCATCCCCAGCTGGTCGTCCAGGCGAATTTCGACAAAGCGGGTACCGGCTTTTTCTCCTTGTACGTTGAGGACAAAGGAATCGACCTGTTCCAAATCGACCTCGTCGACCTTGCTGCCCAGTACGGTGGCGTCCAGATCGAAGGTTTGATCGGAAAAATACTCCGCTTCGCTGTCTAGTTCCTCCACACTTCTACGGACTTCGAACTCATAGGGTTCATTAAATCGGCCGTAAGTCCCCAGGGTATCGATGGCCAGGGAGAGGACCAGCGAGTCGAGGCGGGGGTTTTCGAAGAGGGGGGGATCGAGCGAACCTTCTCGGAACTGGGCGTAGATTTCGGCGCGGACCGTACCCAGGAGGGGGTCTTGGAAGAAACCGCAGGGAAAACTATTGAAGGGGTTGTCGAGGTTGAAGGTTTGGATGCTGTCCTCGCGGATGGTTTGGGCCCGGAGGGTGAGGGTGTCGGTAAAGCGCAGATCGGCTTCATCCTGGTTGAGCAGTTCGGAACCTACTAGGGTGGGTTTGGTGCAAGAACTACTCCAAAATACCACTGGAAGAGCAAGCACCAGGGCAAAAAGGATTTTTTTCATTCTACTCTAACGGTTAGCAACGGCCCGCCGATACCGCACCGGATTCGGCGGAGGCCGCTCCATCCGGGGCTTTATCGTTCTGAAGCCGTCTGAATTTTTAAACTTGAATCACGAAGAAAACAAGGCAGGCAATTAACTGGGCCCGAGTCGATTTCCGTGGCAATCCCCAGGGTAGGGGCTGCGGTAGCCCGTGCTACCGAGTACACAGCGCGAGGCGAAGTACCTTGCCTTCGCCCCAGCGGTCCCTGGTCCCCTAAGGTATCGCAACGGGGTTCGCTCAGCCAGAAACCTCTTCCTGTTCCAACAAAGTTTGGTAGAACTCGAGGTAGGCAGCGAGGTATTGATCTTCGCTCTTGAAGTCGAGGATGGGCTTCTTCAAGCCTTCCAACAACTGAGGAACGGAACCATTGAGATTTTCGCTGCCCTTGATGAGGGCATCGGCGAAGGTGGTGGCCCCTTTGTGGAGGTCGACCGCCTGGTTGCCATCGAGGTAAGCCACCAGATCCTCGGGTTCGAGGTTGTTGATGGAGGCTTTGTTCATGAAGGCGTCGGAAAAGCTCAGGTTCGTTTCCGAGTTGTACAGTGAATACACCAATTTGGCATTTTGGAAGAGCGGCTCTTTGCGGTAGGCCGTTTTGAGGTACATGGGTACCAAGCTGGTCATCCAGCCGTGGCAGTGGACGATGTCGGGAGCCCAGCCAAACTTTTTCACCGTTTCGATGACCCCCTTGCAGAAGAAGATCATGCGATCCTCGTTGTCCTCAAAGGATTTGCCCTCGTCGTCGGTAAAGACGGACTTGCGCTTGAAAAAGTCTTCGTTGTCCAGGAAATAAACCTGCATTCGGGCACCGGGTAGGGAAGCCACTTTAATGATCAATGGAAAATCATCATCGTCCACGATGATGTTCATTCCCGAAAGCCGGACGACCTCGTGGAGGCGGTGTCTGCGTTCGTTAATGGTTCCGTAGCGAGGCATCAGAACTCTGATTTCGAAGCCTTTCTCCTGAATATATTGGGGGAGCTTTCTTGCTATTTCCGAAATTTCCGAGAGCGCCGTGTAAGGCTGCATTTCCTGAGTAACGATCAGGACTTTCTTCTTATCCATATACGCCTAAATAAAGTTGTGAAAAATTCAATTGCTTGAAGCCTTCAATGAACTAGAGTGCAAAAATAGTAATTTTCTGGGACTTTATTGTAGTACCTTCGCTGCTTTTAGCGCTAGCGATCTAATCGAAAAGACCTATATTTGCCCGATTTTGATCCATACCCTCCACTGAGTCAACCCGGAATTATGCTCCTTTTCAAAAAAGTCGCGGATTTACAAGACTACCTTCAAAGCGTACGGAAGAAAGGCCAAAGCATCGGTTTTGTACCCACCATGGGTGCCCTGCACGAGGGTCATTTGTCGCTATTCCGACGGGCCAAAAGCCAGCACGGGTGCGTCGTCGGTAGCATTTTTGTCAATCCCACTCAATTTAACGACGCCCGGGACCTCGAAAAGTACCCCCGAACGACCGAGCAGGACATTCTAATGCTAAACGGTGTAAAGTGCGATGTATTGTTTATGCCCCCCGCAAATGAGGTCTATCCACCGGGGCTCGACACCACACTTCGGTTCGATTGGGGCGGGCTCGACCGCATCCTGGAAGGCGAATTCCGCCCCGGCCACTTCGAAGGCATGGCCCAGGTCGTCAAACGCCTGCTGGACATCGTAAGGCCCAACGCCCTGTACCTGGGTCAGAAAGACCTCCAGCAGTTCATCATCGTCCGGCGAATGATCGGACAACTTGGCCTGGATATTGATCTGGTGAGGTGTCCTATTGTACGAGAAACGGACGGACTGGCGATGAGCTCGCGCAATCGTCGCCTACCTGCCGCACACCGAGCGGCAGCGCCCAAAATCTACGACGTACTGCGGGCCTGCCACCGCCAAATGGACCGCCACTGCCCCGAAGAACTAGAGGCCTGGGCCCTCGCCGAACTCCAACAACCGGACTTTCGTCCCGAGTACTTCCGCATCGTCGATGGCTACCGGCTCCAACCGATCAAAAGCTTTGCGGACAGCGACTTTGTGGTGAGCTGTACCGCCGTTTGGTTGGGAGATATTCGCTTGATCGACAACCTCATTCTGCGGGAAAAAGTCAAGGCCCACTGAATCAAATCCTGAACACTACGAAAACGCTCACAAACTATGCTGGTACAGCGCTTTAAATCCAAAATCCACCGGGCTACCGTTACCCAAGCCGACCTCAACTACGTCGGCAGCATCACCATCGACGAGGACTTGATGGATGCCGCCCAGCTCTTCGATGGCGAACGCGTACAGATCGTCAACAACAACAACGGCGAGCGTTTTGAGACCTACGTCATCACCGGTGAGCGAGGCTCGGGCATCATTTGTTTGAACGGCGCCGCCGCCCGGCGTGTCGCGGTGGGTGACGTCGTCATCATCATCGCCTACGCCTGGATGGAAGAAGCCGCCGCCCGCCAGTTCCAACCCGCCATCGTCTTTCCCGACCCGCACAACCGGCTCTCTTAGGAGCCATCCCAAAAATATCCTTCGGGCTACGGCAGGGTCATTTACGCCCCTACTTCGCCGACAAAAACATTTTGAGATGGCTCCTAAGCATTTACTATCTTTGCCCGCAAAATCGAGAAATTGAAGACCGCACTTACGAACCTCATCAAGTTTCTGGCCTTTGCGGGGGTGGGCGTCACCATCCTGTACCTGGTTTACCAGCAGCAGGAAGCCAACTACCTCGCCAAATGTGCCGCGGATGGCACCGCCGAAGCGGACTGTAGCCTAATGGACAAGTTGATTGCCGACTTTCGGGGCCTCAACTACTGGTGGATTCTGATGGTGATGGTGACCTTTTCCCTGAGCAACCTCAGCCGCGCCATCCGCTGGGGGATGCTGCTCCAACCCCTGAGTCACCGCCCCCGCTTGGTGAATACCTACGCCACGGTCATCATCGGCTACCTGGCCAATATGTTTTTGCCCCGGATCGGGGAAGTGGTGCGGGGCGCCACCCTGTCGCGCTATGAAAAGATTCCGGTGGAAAAGGTGATGGGAACCATCGTCCTCGACCGCTTGATGGACGTGCTCTTCCTCCTCCTGTTTGTGGGGCTGGCCTTCGTCCTCGAATTTGACGTCCTCCGGGGCTTTTTGGAGGAAAACCTCCCCGAAGACTTTAGCTGGTACCGCTTTTTCCAAAGCCCCCTCTTTCTCGGGCTCTTCGCGGTGGGCCTGCTAGGGTTGGGTCTGCTCTACGCCTTTCGCCAACGGGTACAACAGAGCGCTTTCTACCGCAAGATCACGGATTTACTACGGGGCTTTGCCGAAGGCCTGCGAACCATCCGCCAATTGGAAAAACCCGGTTTGATTTTGCTACACAGCGCCAACGTCTGGCTGATGTACTACCTGATGAACTACCTTTGTTTTTTCGCCTTCGCCCCCACCGCCCACCTATCGCCAGGCGCGGGGCAGATGGTCTTAATCATCGGAGCCTATGGCATCGTCCTCACCTCCCCAGGGGGGAAGGGTTCCTACCACAGGCTGGCCATCCAGGACCTGGCCCTCTACGGCATCGACTCCGACGACGCTTTTTCCTTTGCCAATATCGCCTACGTCACCATCCAGATCGTCTACAATTTCCTGATCGGAGTGCTCTGCTTTTTACTCATCGGCTGGCTGAACCGTCGCTACGTCCCACCGGTTACTCCCCAAAACGATTCCAATGAAGCCCTGGCTACAAATTGAAGCAAAGATAATGGACTGGCCGCAAGCAGTGGCCCAACGCGCGGTGTGGCGCCGGGCGGGCGAACGACTCGTGTTTACCAATGGTTGTTTTGACCTGCTCCACTATGGGCACCTGTACTACCTGGCCGAGGCCCGCGCCCAGGGCGACCGCCTGCTGGTCGGGCTCAACAGCTCCGCCTCGGTCGGTCGCCTCAAAGGCACCCACCGCCCGATCAAGGACGAGCAAAGTCGCCTCCACTTGCTGGCGGGGCTGGCCTGTGTAGATGCGGTAGTGGTCTTTGACCAGGACACCCCGCGGGAGTTGATTGCGCACCTGCGCCCCGACGTTTTGGTGAAGGGAGGCGACTGGGCGGTGGAGCAAATTGTGGGGCACGAGATTGTCTTGGCGGAAGGGGGAACGGTCAAAAGCCTGGCCTTTATTCCGGGCTATTCCACCACCCAATTGGAAAGCAAGATCAAAAACGCCGGGCGCTGAGGGCGAATTCGCCTTGTTTTTTGCATCTTATCCCCTATCTTTTCGTTTAGAACCAATAACGAAGGCCCCGCCGTCGTTTTCCGTCACCCAGCATCAGGAACTCAAGCACATGCAAGTCCAACAAGTTATTCAGCACCTCGAAACGATTGCTCCCCCCAGTTATCAGGAGTCGTACGACAACGCCGGCCTGCTGGTCGGCGATCCGCAGCAGGAAGTTACGGGGGTGTTGACCTGTTTGGATTCGACGGAGGCCGTACTCGACGAGGCCCAGCGCCGGGGTTGCAACTTGGTGGTGGCGCATCACCCCATCGTTTTTCGGGGTTTGAAGCGCTTGACGGGAAAGAATTACGTCGAGCGGGTCGTGATGCAGGCCATTCGGCAGGGCATTGCCATTTACGCCATCCACACCAACCTGGACAATGTTTACCACCGGGGCGTCAACGGGCGCATTGCCGAGCAATTGGGTTTGATCAACACCCGGATTCTGGCGCCCAAGGGCGTGATGAAGAAGCTGGTGACCTACGTGGCGGCCGATCATTCGGATACGTTGCGGCGGGAATTGGTCAAGGTGGGGGCGGGCCAGTTGCCGGGGCAGCGGGGCGATCGGAGCCACGCGGGTTTGGGCGTTGCCTATCAGCGGGGCCAGGGTCGGGCGGAGGTGCGACTGGAATTTCACTACGCCGCCCCACAGGAGGGACGGATTTTACGGACCCTGCGCCAGTACCATCCCGAGTCGCCGGTGCCATACGAAGTACACGGCATTGACAACCGCCACCCGGAAGTGGGATCGGGTTTGATCGGGGAGTTGGCGGAGCCGGCTTACGAAAAGCCCTTCCTACAATTTGTCAAAAAGGCGATGAAAGTCGGGGTGATTCGGCACACGCGGCTGCGGAGTCGTAAGATCGGAACGGTGGCCTTGTGTGGGGGAGCGGGCGGCTTCGTATTGGGGCGGGCCAAAGCGGCTGGAGCCGGCTTCTTTATCACGGCCGATTACAAGTACCACGAATTTTTTGATGCCGACGGAGAAATCCTCATTGCCGACATTGGTCACTACGAGAGTGAACAATATACCGTCGAATTACTTTCCTCTATAATTAGTACAAAATTTCGTACCTTTGCGGTTTATTCGACTGAGGTAAATACCAATCCGGTCAAATACACCTAAGAAAATTCAATTTAACTTATGGCCAAAGAAACCACCATTGCCGAGAAGCTCAAGCAACTCTACGACCTGCAAATGATTGATACTGAGATCGATGGGATCGCCATCCTGAAGGGAGAGCTTCCGATGGAAGTGCGAGATTTGGAGGATGAAATCGCGGGTTTACAGACCAGAATTGACCGTTTGGCGCAGAATGTTGCCGACATGGAAGACAATGTGAACCGGCACCGCGCCAATATTGCGGAGGCGGAAGCGCTGATCGAACGTTACGAAAAGCAGATGGACAACGTCAAAAACAACCGCGAGTACGATGCGTTGTCGAAGGAATTGGAGTTGCAGAAGTTGGAAATCCAGCTGTCGGAAAAGAAAATTCGCGAGATGCAGTCGCAGGTGATGGCCAAGCAGGAGACCCTCAAGGCGGCCGAAGAGCGGATGGAATCGAAGCGGGAAGACCTGGAGGCCAAGAAGGTGGAACTGGAGCAAATTATCGAAAAGACGAATAAGGACGAAGAAAAGTTGATCAAAAAGCGGGAAAAGGCGGAAAAGAAGATCGAAAACCGCCTGTTGCGTTCTTACGAAAAAATTCGCAGCAGCTACCGCAACGGACTGGCCGTCGTTTCGATTAGCCGGGATTCTTGTGGGGGCTGTTTTAACAAAATCCCTCCCCAGGTTCAGGTCGAGATCGGGCTGTGTAAGAAGATCATCGCCTGTGAACACTGTGGCCGAGTACTGGTAGACGAAGTGGCGATGAACAGCCCCGCCGAAACGTCCAAGGCCTAATCGCCCCCCGTACCACATCATCCTCATCCAACCGCCCCGGAGTGCTACTCCCGGGGCGGTTGGCGTTTGCGAATGGAAAAACCCAATCCGTGAAGCGCTCCTCCTGGCTCTTTCCCCTGCTCCTCGGCGTACTCCTGCTGCCACGCTCCAGCCCGCTAGTGGCCCAGGGCCACTTTGAATTTAGCCCCCTGGCTCGCCAAGCTTACGAGGAAGTCACCTCCCTCCGCTTTGCAGCCGCCCGCCAGAGCCTGCGCGAACTCGAACGCCGCGAACCCCAGAACCTCATCTACCACCTGGTAGACAATTATCTCGACTTTTTTACCCTCTTTATCGACGAGGACCAAAACGCTTTTCGCCGCCTGGAGCAAAACAAGGCCCAGCGCCTCCAAGCCATCCGTCGGGGCGATTCCTTTTCTCCCTACTACCGCTACTGTCAGGCCGAGATCAAGCTGCAATGGGCCCTGGTACGCCTCAAGTTTGAGGAATATTTTACCGCCTTCAACGAAGTCAAATCCGCCTACCGCCTCCTACAAAAAAACACCGCCGACTACCCCTCCTTTGTCGCCAATCAAAAGAGCCTGGGCATCCTCCACGCCATGATTGGTACGGTACCGGACAACTACAAGTGGGGCGTCAAGCTACTCAGCGGAATGGACGGAACGATCGAACAGGGGCGGCAAGAAATCGAAGCCGTACTGGATTTTGCCCAGCGGGAAGATTTTGTCTTTGCGGAAGAGACCGTGGTGATGTACGCTTTTTTGCTCCTCCACCTCAACAACCAGAGCGAAGCCGCCTGGTCGACCATCCACGGGCAGCAGCTCGACCACGAGCGCAACCCCTTGGCCACCTTCGTACTGGCCAATATCGCCATGCGTACGGGCCGCAACGACGAGGCCATCACCCTACTCGAAAAGCGCCCCCAAGGCCCGGAATACCACCCCTTCCCCTATCTGGATTACCTGCTGGGCCTGGCCAAGCTCTACCGCCTCGACGAGGATGCCGACCGCTATCTGGAGGCTTACCTCGCCGCCTTCCACGGCCGCAATTACATCAAGGAGGCTTACCAAAAACGGGCCTGGCACCACCTGCTCCGGGGCGACGAGGCGGCTTACCGCCGCGATATGGAGCGCTGCCAAACCGAGGGCTTTGCCCTGGTGGAAGGCGATAAGACCGCCCAGCGCGAAGCGGAGCAGGGCTTGCTGCCCCACCCCACCCTGCTGCGGGCCCGGCTCTTGTTTGACGGCGGCTATTACGAACGGGCGGCGGTGCTGCTGGAGGAAACGCCCCTGGAAGCGACGGCGGAGGAACGTTTCCGGCTGGAGCACAGCTATCGTCTGGGCCGCATCCGCCACCGGCAGGGGCGGTTGGAGGCCGCGCTGGATCACTACGGCCGGACGATCGAGGCGGGGCGGGAGGCGCCGCAGTATTTTGCCTGCAATGCGGCCCTGCAGGTGGGTCGGTTGTACGAGGGGCGGGCGGAGTACGCGCGGGCGCGGGAGTATTACCGGATTTGTTTGGACTTGCGGCCGGCGGAGTACCGCAGTGGCTTGCACCAGCAGGCGAAGGCGGGTTTGAACCGGCTGCGGGGGCGTTGACGGGGGCAAGGAGGGAGAAAATCTTTGTTTTTTTGCGGAAGGGGGGTTTTCAAAATGGGGGGAAAAGCGTATATTTGCCGTCCCTTTCGGGGGCGTTGTGCAAACGACGATGGCGAGGTAGCTCAGCTGGTTAGAGCGCAGGATTCATAATCCTGAGGTCGAGAGTTCAAGTCTCTCTCTCGCTACCCTGACAATCAAGGAGTTATGCTGAATTTAGCATAGCTCCTTTTTCTTTGGGTACCACATAGCTACCTTTTTTAACAACAGCCGCCCATCAACCACCAACCCCTCACTCCTTCTCCCCCACGCCCCCACTCAGCAGACCAATAGCGGGAGCACAAGATGGGACGTAGTTACCTTTAGTACAAAACACCTCCAAATCTTCATAGCCCCGACGAACGGCTTTCGCCTCCCAGTCGAAAGCAAAACTTCCAGTGCCATTTTTCAACTCCTTCACCCGAAAACCTTCGGCCGTTTTTTCGACAACCGCCAAGCCGTAGGTATCGGCCGATAGGGGCGTCAGGTTTACCGTCAAAGAAGATTCGTTAATGATCAATTGAAAGTGTTCGGAGAAGTTGACGAAGACCTCCCCATTTATAATACTCGCCGTCCCCCGTTCGTAGGCACCCGCCTCCGGCCCCTCCAGGCTGGTGTAGACGATTTCCTTGCTGGGATCTTTGGGATGATCCGTAACGAAGTTTTTTAAATCCGCCTCGATCCGGCCTCGACCATTTTCATCGACATACATGTAAGCATCCGCCTCATTGGTCATTTGATTTCCACTGGCTCCGTACACTCCAATGTAGCCGTGATTGGGGAAGCCTTCGAGGCTAGTCATGAGATTGTTGTACTGCAAGTTTGGACCATTAGCGAGGAAGTAGCCGCCCTCATCGGACAGCACCCCCATCTCGCTGGTCTTTCCCAGGGGTAAGCCACTGGAATTGTAAACCGTGACCACCCCCGTGGAAGGGGCATTGTCATAGGAGGTCAGTACCACATTGGCCGATCCGTTTGCCCCAAAAGTACTGAGGGCACCATTGTCTACATTGGTTACGTTCTGCACCACCCGGTTTGAACCCTGCTTATTGGAAAGTCGGATCGCCCCTCCGTAGGGATCGTAATTGTCCATCGCCAACAAATTACTGTTGGTAAAAGCATCGTTCAGGTACAACCCCGCCCCCGACCAATCGGCCCTTAGCGAGATCGCCGAATTTACTCTTCCGACGTCAAATACGTCGATTCCCCAGGGCGTTTGTATCACATTGTCCAGTGGAGAATAAATTCTGACGGAAGGATTCGCAGGGTCGCCCAAGTAAATATCGTCATCCGCAAAAAGATTATCCATCACCCGTACGGCTCCCTGCTGGTAGATGGCGGTGTCCAGACTTCGTGTCCATACCGAATTCCCCAGGCCACTCAAGTCAACGGACCTCGACAGGCCACCTTCGATGATGTTCAGAATGGAATTGTTGAGGAACATTCCCTGAATCAATTCATTGCTTGGACTACTGTCCGCATCGTTGACGCCATCCTGTAGGATACTCAAATCCAATTCGTTACCATTTTCAATGGACAGGAGCGTTCCGCTGAGAAATAAATTCTGGTCATCGCTCCCATTTGGAGTGATGAGGCTGGAGAGGTCCACGGCGTTGCCGTTCTCTATTCGTAAATTTGTACCAATCAAAGCAAGCGTTTGATCATCCGTATTATTCTGAATCACGCTAGCCAGGTCGATTCCTACCCCATTGCTAATGAAAATTTCCGTACCGGATAAACTCAAATTTTGTAGCTCGTTGGTGGGGTCGCTGTCCGCATCGTTCACCCCATCCCTCAGCCCGCTTAAATCAACCGTATTGCCATTCTCAATCGACAGGAGATCATTACTACCGAGGAACAATCTTTGATCATCTTTGGCCAAGGAATTAATGGCGCCACTGATGTCGACCGCGTTGGCGCTGGAAAGACGGAGGGTAGTCCCCGTAAGCGATAAGTTCTGGATTTCATTTTGAGGGTTGTTGTCCGCATCATCGACGCCATCTTGTACCAGGCTAAGATCCACACTGTTGCCATCCAGGATGGTGAGGGTGGTACCGTTCAAACTCAGGGTCTGGTCGTCGGTGTCGACGCTACTCAGCAGATTCACAAGATCGATGGTATTGCCATCGGAAATGCTTAATTGGGTACCCACTAGGCTCAGCCGTTGCAACTCATTGGTAGAGTCGTCGTCATTATTTAGAGGGATGGCGGGTAGCTGTACCCGATTGGCACCAGAAATGATGAGCTCATTGGTCAGGTCGTCAAAGGCAATGGATTGAATCTCATTGCCAGGATCGGTATCCAAATCATTGGCAGCAGAGCCCGCCTGTTCCGCGTAGAGTGCGTAGGGTACGGATACGAACTGACTGATTCCCATCAGGGAGAATACGCCATCCCCATCGGCATCCATTTCAATCTGTAGAAAAAAATCATTTGCGCCCCATTCGATCATTTCAAAGTCACTAATATCCGCAACACCATTGCCGATGTAAAAGGAAAAGATACCCAGGTCGCTCGTTGTGGCTTGGTGCAACTCTCGATAAACTTCTTCCCCCTGTGGATTACCCTTGAGTACCGTGAGGCGAATAGCAATTTCTCGGTTCTTAATGGGAGTATTGTCTACATCTCTTGCCGCTGCCTGATATTTTATATTTTGGGGAACCTGAGCCATTGAGAGGTTCGCCAACAGGAGTAGATTAAGAATTATTACAAAAGTTTTCATTGTACAGTTGTTTGAACTTTAGTGAAGGAGGTCAAGGGACGACCACAAATTTTGAAAACCGGTAGTACCGCAAAGGCTTATCCGAAAGCGGGCCATTCTCAAATTCTTCGGCGTACAGACGCTGCCCGTCGACAATAAATGATAAAAAGTAGACTCCAGCCGCCTGGTTCGGCAAGGCCATCTCAATGCTCAACTCCTCGGTATGGAGATTGGGAAAAATGGTGGAGTGCTCCAATTGGCCAAGGGAGTTGTAAACTTCAATCGCTAAGCTGGCTCCGTTAGAAACGCCGACGACCAGATTAAAATTTCCATTGTTGGGGTTGGGAAAAAGGTTAAACAATTGGAAGTTGTTGACGTAATTGAACTCCGCTAAGTCGCCTTGTTGGAAGCCCTGGGAGAGCTGGAGCTCATCTTGTTCTATCCACTCTACGATGGGTTCTCCAATGGAAAAATGCAAATTCCCTTCACTTTCATTTTTAAAATAGCCACCATCCGTACCGACGTAGGTACGCAACAAGTCCTGGGCCAGAGGCCGTTCGGGATAGAGGCAAATTAAGAGTATCCAGCCACAACAGTAAAATAGATGTCTCAACTTTTTGGTAGCTTTCATCGCAGTAGATTTAAGGAATGCGGCGAGATCTTTTTAAATAAAAATGTTTGGTCGGTAGGTCAAACAGGGGGAGATTGGCACCCACGTTTAAAAAATAGTCTTCGTACAAAAAGTCGTATCCCGCTTCGACCTGTAGGAATTTTTGAACATAAGCAAGCCCCAGGATCGGCTTTTGCGTATTGATCCGCTGCAAGTCAATGGCGTAGGTAGCGTCCGCATTTCGATTTAAAGCGTCGTTGTACTCCCCAGAGAAATTATTCCATACCTCCCCCTTGGCGTGGGATAAGCCAATCATCAGATACAAGGGAACGGGTTTGAGGTAGGTGTAAACGTAGCAGCCAAAGTTTATGGTAAACAAATTGGCCTGAGTAGATTCGTACTGTAATGGTCGGTAAGCCACTCCATCGCGATCAAAGCGACGACTGATTTCGTCAACCTGCCATTGGGTGTAGTGGTATTCGGGCAAGGTCGATTTTGACCGTTGAATATTACCCAACCACGCGCCGACCAAGTAGTAAATCGAGAAACCAAAACTGGACAAATTGACGCTTCGCCCAGCCCGGTCAATGGGGTCATACTGGGCCAGATTCCCCAAGGGCGTTTGGAATGGTCGGGAGACCAAGCTAAAGTTTAATCCAATGAACAGCGTACTGTCGTGGACCTCGCGTCTGATTTTTTTATTTTCTGCTTCGAGTTTTGAGTTGGTGTACTGGAGCGATAATTTTTCTCGTCTTAATCGTTTTACCTCCGTTCTACATTTCTTTAGGTCATCAATTACCATTACCAGTCTAGCTCTACAGCTGGATAAGCTATCGGAGACGGAAGCACAGGGACTATGGTAACGGAAACGAAGGTGTTCCTTGGTGGATTTCCCACTACTATTTTTGGCGATAATCCTGACATTTGTATTGGCACCATCAATCCGGGTATTGAGTTCAAACAGGCCGGTTGAAAGCAACTGAAGTTGGGGATCAAAGTCAAAGTCGATTTTTTTGCCATCCACCAACACTTCAATATCTTCTTGCCGCTCCACCTCGCGTACAATTGCGGTGATGTAGGTACTGGTATCGCTGATTCTTTGCTTATCCGAAAAAATATCGGTCAGCGGATGAGTGATGGTAATACTTGGCTTTTCAAGTTGACCTAAAACCACCAGGGTAAAATCGTCGTAGTGTACGCCATGCTCGTTTGCGGCGACTACTACGAGGTGGTTCTCACCTTGCTGTAACGGAACCTCCGCTTGTAAAGAACCCCGAGAAAATTGCAAGCTTCTCCGGTCGTAGACCTTTCCGTTGGCGATGCAATACAGTTTGTGCTCATCCTCCGTCCGCAGCCCCGTAATCACTGCCGATAGCTGGAGCACCTTGAGGTTGCGAACCGTATCGCCAAGACGGTTTTGAAGGGAGACCTGGGGCAATTGAAAACTTTGTTGATTTTCATAGCTGATCGTAGCGGATTCCACCGCCTGGCCCGCACTATTTTTAGCAAGGATGTTGATTACATTCCGACCGGGCAAAAGGGCCAACTTTTGCTTGAGCTGACCTCTTCTAAAATTGAATTTTTTCTGCACGACGCCATTCAGCAGTAGTTGAATCTCATCCTTTGCCTCTACTCCCGTGATGTTGGCACTGATGCTGAACACCTCTTCTTCCGTTGTACCCGCGCCACTTTGTGGAGCCAAGAACGAGATACTCGGAAGGGCGCGTGTGGGCTCCGAGGTGCTGGGCCGTTGGGATGGAACTTGGGATGGGGGTAAGGAAGGGCTTGTATAGGTAGCGTAGAGGCTGTCTAATGCCAGTGGCTCCTCGGTACACTTCATCTTGTCACCTTCAAACTCAATGGAAAGAAAACTTACTTTAAAAGCACCTCCTACGCGCCAGTAGCGGAGGTAAGCCAGTCTGTGGTGGAAGCCATCTTTACGTGGCTTACAGTACTTTTCATCAACTTCAAATTTACTTTTAAATTTAACGATGACCTTTTTCTCCGCTTCCCAATACTCTGCCACACAGACATCTTTATAATCTACCGCCTCTGCGCTAGTGAAGTACCTAAAATTGAGAAATTCTCTAAAGCTACGACTGGTAGATGCTATGTTTTTCCCGTTCTTTCTACAAGAAATATAAACCCGGGCGTTTGGCTCCACCAAAGCATCTTTGCCCAATTTTCTTTGATAAAGGGAATCAATTTGGCCTTTGATTCGATTTCCGTCCACCGAGGTGGTGGCTTCCGATCTTTGCTTTAACCGAAATGCTGCTTCCCGTTTTACATTGAAGTAGTGTTTGATCAAACGTTCCGAAGCGCGCCGTATTTGGTCGCGATCTCCATCGGTCAACTGAGCATCAGCCGAATAAGCCAGCAGGGCAAAAAGGAAAATTAGGCTTGTACATTTCATGGCTAATCCGGCCTAGATGGCTTTTTTCTCTACCGAAATATTTGAAAGGCATACCCTCCACTCCAGATTCCCGGAGCCTGGATTTTCCGATAAACGCGCAATGATCTCCACTCCTTTTCCGGTTTTATCGGCGTACAGGAGCTTACCCACCTTTTTGTCGACGTAACTATAGCGGTGGTAGTCCTGCTCAATCGAAGCCATTATGGACTCCATGGGCAAGTCTCCATCCATCATATCTTCGAAGGGTTGGTCCAGTTGGATGGAGCCGATTTTGATTCTAACGGTTTGATTTTTATCTCCCAGGCCGTAAAGATAGTTCAGATAACTGTCGAGTGAAACGGTCCGAATCAGATCGCTGTTCTTGTTGTTGAGTTGGATACTCACCCCTTCCCCATTGTTCAAAAATAAGCTTTTGGCTTCGGCCCTCACGTCGATGCCCTTTGAAATTTCATTGAGGTAATCGTAAAAAGTCTCAATAAAGCCTCTCGCTTCCGACTTGATTTTTTCCTCGTCCAAAACGGGAATTTCCAAATCGACCATTTTATCGCAGGGGCCAAGGCTGATGTTTAAGGCACCGGCGCACTCGGCCTTACACCGATTCCGATAGAGTATACCGTCGCCACAGACCACTTCTTTTTCCTCAGAACAATCACAACCCGCAACATTTTGCTCGCCGCCTAAAAAGGAAAGTTCGTAAAGAATACTTATCCGCTCCACCTTACCACGGCAAACCCTTCCAGCAATGCTATCCTTTAGGGTTTCCACATCGTGAAAAATCTGAAATTCACGGCTGAACATGGTCACGTAGTCATCTTGGCTATATTCCGAAAAAAAGAACAGCTGGTGGTTCCTTGAGATATTGCGATCGGTGAGAAAGAGCTCTACATCGGTACTTGAGTAGTCCACTCCATCCAAGCCAGTAAATTCCTCGTATAACTCAAAGTCAGTCTTGAGTTTACTGTCCATGTACGCCTTATTGACCGCAATTCCAGCCAGTTGTTCGGCAAGGTTTTTTTCTAAAATCAATTGCTCCGTTGGACTCGAAGCATCCGTACCCATGGCAATCAGTTTCGTCTCCTCACCGGCAAAAAACCGAGTCACTGCACTCCCCGGACAATTAGTCAAGTCCTGCGGGTAACAAATCGAAACCAGACTATTCGGCAGTTGATTGGCATCAAAAATATTGGTATCGAAGTAAAAATCATAGTGTATTGCCACGTCGCCACTCTCTCCCTCATCGCCACCACAACTACCCAACAGCACGGCCAGAAACAGGAAAACCGAGCGGTAGGATACTGAATACCTAAAGAAGCTAATTTTCTTCATCATGATGTTTTTTAAATATTTAGCGCTAAATGCCACCCGAGCTTATTCCTTACCATTGTCTTCTACTCCACCGCTAGACTTTACGCTGTGCTTGATCAGGTTTAAGTTGACCTGGTCAATTCCACTCCTTTGGGGAGATTCTTCAGTATCTTTCCTGGTGATCATGGCCTGAGCATTTCGCCGCAGGATTTCCATTTGATGATCGTGGCCAAATTTTGCGACCACCGACGCCGCCTCGGGAGTCTCTTGGACATCGATGAGGCTTAGTAGGTCGTCGTCGGTGAGTATAACCCAGGTCCTGAATTGATTATTATTGTCCGCATTGGCCTCGGGTTTGATGGATTCAAGGTGGTGCAGACCGACATCTACGTGGAGTGTGGTCAGGGAAGCGACGGTCTTGAATTTAAAGGTCCGGTATTCATGGATGTAGTATTTGTTTTCCTTCTTCCTACGGAGCTTATTGAATTTGTTGTAATTGCTCCGAATAAAATGGTGCTTGACCAATACTTCGGAAAGGAAATAACCCGTGTGGAAGAAATGAACGTAGGCGACGTATAAATAAGACAGGCAGATACCGACCGTGATGCCATCGATGGTCTGGGGTGGCAAATAGTAGTACAGCAATATCTTACCGATGGCCAAGGAGGAAAGCAATAGGGTAAAGACAAATTTGGTGATCCCCCAGATGACTTTTTTGCGGGGTCGTTTTTCATCTTCACTCCAATCATCGGGACTGGTGTCATTGTTTTCGAAATAGCGCTTTAAGTTTTGGTAGTATACCTTATCCCCCTCGTACCAGTGCAGCCCCACGGCGCACACCAGGTCCACGACAAAGGCACCGATTACCAGCCAAATAAATACGTCGGAGTAATTACTGGCTTGCCAAATGACGTACAAACCAAAAAATTCGGCAAGCAGCGCCGAGACGCAAAACAGGGCATCGGAGGAAAATTTTTCCGTCGTGAACATACCCGGCAAAGAGACGGTCCCTTTGCCGTAGGCCTTCTTTCAGGTCAGCAACCATTTGATCTTGGTATCACTAGACGGCTCAAATAGGTTGTTATTATTTTTCTTACTAAACGGACTCGTTCTTTTTAAATCTGACATCGCTTACTATTTTGGTATTTAAGTAATACTGAATGAGTTAAACAAATCCCTTCTTCTCACTGAGGTTATAGGTTATTGTCAGTCTTCTCCTCATCGGCCCGTATCAAACGGTGGGTAACCCTTCTCGTTTGGAGGCGGACACGTTGGAACATCCTGTACTTGCCCAAATCGTGCTCCAATCAATCGGAACGATCTGCTTGAGCGGCAAGTGATATTCTACAGGTATTCCAAACGGAAAGCATTTTCCCCTTGAATGATTGAGCAATCGGTTTTAAAATGTACCATTCAGACTGATTGGTTTCCCCAGTCAACAAACGTTGCTTTGACGGTAAATTTCGGTTGCGTGCCAAGCTGACAAATCAGCTTCGGCTTAGTTTTCTCTTTGCTGATAAAACGCCACTTTTTTCAAATTCGTGATCGTTTTTTAAAATGGACCAGACGCTTCTGGTCGAGATGTTAAAACACTTGGAAAGAGCGGCTACCGCAGCCGTCTTATTTGCGTGAACCGGCAGACAAGTGGCAAATTCTTTGAGCACCGTGTAACGCTTTACGGATGTTTTTGAGATCAACTCGTGGTCGATGAGATAAGTCACAAACCCTGCGTAACTCACCGGAATCCCGTAGGTTTCACAATAGGAATGATAACTCTCCACCAAGTGATCTTGAAACTTATCCATCAAGTACTTACGGGACTCTTCCATAATCGGGGGTTTTGGTTTTTCGCTTTTCGAAAAGTTTTTAAACCATACCGCATTACGAGTATGACCTAAAAGTAAGGACGTTTCACGCTGTAATTATCTATATTTTTTCCATCACAAAAAATTACAAATTCCTACCGAATCCTTTTATATTTAACACTGCAAGTGTAAAGCACCCTTATTCATCACGATAATATAACAACCTATTAATCATCTAATTACTAGCTTTAACTGCATACACTTAGGTCAATTTTTTTTCCTCGTATGATTCACCCCTGGACATGAAAAAAACTAAACTTATCACCCTCCTCCGGACGCTGGACGACAAAGAAATGAAGGATTTTGAATCTTACCTGACCAACCTGTACCGCCGGCAGGCAAAAGCAATCACCGTATTTAAATTCATCAAAAGGCAGTGGAATCGGATCCTTGCGGGCGAGTTGACCAAAGAAGAGGCACTAAAGTATCAGAGCGTAAAGGCACTTGACATCAAGGCCAAGGGGTTCAGCAACGTTCTCTCGACCTTGTACCTTTTTCTGGAAGAATTTTTGATCCTCAACAAGATCAAGTCCAATCCATCGGGAGATCGCGACTTTCAGATGATACATATCTTAAAAGAACGAAAATTGAACCACCTGTACCAACAGCGAATTAAATCTTTAAATAAGACGCTAGACAAAAAAACAAATGAAAATACCTGGAACAGACTAAAGAAGTTTCAGCTAAATCACCTCCACTTTTTTTACACCGGAACCAGCAAGATGAAGCTGACCATCGATAGCCTGGACGCCGCCATGGATAATTTGGATCTCTTTTACGGCCTAACCAAACTTAAGTACCTGTGTGAAATTATCAATCGAAGCAACATACTTCAGCAGAGCTATAATTTGGAGCGCATGGAGTCTGCCGTTGGATACTGTCGTTTGTTTAAAAAAGAGATCGGCCGGATAGCGGATATTTACTTACTGGCTTACGAACTCTTACGAGAGGGTTTGGAGGAGACTTTCGCAAAATTGCGAGACCTCTACAGAAAAAATATCGGTGCGCTGTCCAAAGAAGATCAATCCATCATTTTGGGTTATCTAATTAATTTTACCATTGCCAAGGTACAGGAAAAGCCCAAGTTGTACTACGGGCAAACGTTTGCCCTGTACAAGCTAGCTTTAGAACAAGATCTGATTGTTGAGGATGGTATTATTTCTTCTTCCTCTTTTATAAATATTGCAACGGTCTCTACTCAACTGGGAGAGTTTACCTGGTTCAACGAATTTGTTAGCACGTACCAAATTTATCTCCCCCAGCGTATTCGACCCGAAGTATTACAAATTTGCTTTGCCCAGGAGGCTTTTGAAAGGGGGCGGCACAAAATGGTACTCGATTATCTAAAGCAGGTGAAATTTGCTACGCGGATCGATTTCGCACTGCGTGTAAAAGCACTAACCTTAAGAGCCCAATGGGAGTTGTTGGGCAATGACGAAACGGTAAGAGCTACCCTCAATGCTTTTGAAATGTACCTGCGCCGGAATAAGGAAATCAATGAACACACCCTCAAGGCCTACCTCAATTTTATTCGGTTCGCCAAAAAGTTATTCCGCAAGAACACCAAAGACTGGGCACAATTGGTACGGGAGATCGAAAGGCAAAAAGTCATCTACTTTAAATATTGGCTAGTCGAAAAGGCCAAGGCTTTAAGGTAGGGAAGCGAAACAAGTGGACCCGAGTAGCGCTTTTTTGAGCGCTACTCGGGTTCGTTCCTTAGGTGAGAATCGCCTCGGTGATTAAAATATCACTCTGGCCACCCTTCATCAATCGAAGTTGGTCCAGTTTAACGGCGTGCTTCCCAAAAGCGTCAATCGTTTTGTTTTTTGAATTTTTCATTTTAAGGTATTTTAGATTTGAAAATTCAGTCGGCTCGCTCGCTATTTCTCCTCCCCCAGCTCACCAAGGGCAAGGCAGTACCCGGAACCTATGGGATAACTCATAGATTTTCGGCTTCAATCGAAGTGATCCATCAATTTAGCTTTTCACTATCGGTGCTCCGTACATGATTTTGAAAGAGAAAATATAGCGGCGGTTTAAACCTGTATCTTAATCAGAAGATACTTCAAACCTTGCAGCGGTGAATCATTAGTTTCAATTATCTTTCGGTACCTATTTATGAGTACCGCTGCTGCTCCCACATTGGGGAAGTCCAAAAAATACCTTAAACGGACCAATGCCCCTCCACAAAAGAAATCCCGAGCCTTCAAACAGAAGACTCGGGACCACCCCAACGGCTACTACACTAAGCCCGGGGCCTAAAACCCCGGCCCGCAATAAAAGCGGGCGTTTCCATTAAGCGAATACACCGAAAAACCAAATTGCGAACCCGCCAGGTAATTGGTCCGAAAACCAACCTCCTCCAAAGTATAACAGTCGATCAGCCCCGACCCAAGGATCACCTGAGGCTCCGGCATTTCCGGCACGATTTGGTACTGGTACAAATCCCAAATCTCCCGCAGCGTATAATTGCCCAATACCAGATCTACCCACTCTTGATCGGTGAGGACCTCTTGTATGTCCTCAAAATCAAAAAACAAGAGGTCCGTAAAGGGAGGATCACAGGCGTAGCGAATTCGGGCCCAGGCGTCGTTGTTCGCCGCAAAGAGCACACTGCCCGACTTGCCGTAAACATTTTGCGCCCTGGTGATGTCCCCGGGAGGACAGTTGATGTATTCGAATCCCGGCTGGGGTTCGATGATACAAGCCTCCTCACAGTCACCGTTGTCGAGCATGTTCCAATAGTATCCCGTATAATTGGGCGTGGGGCTGGGAAACTCCGATGGCCCGATGATGCCGGCCGTCTCTCCCATATACGCCGGAGAATTGTTGGCCGTGTGGAAAATGGTATACGCCCGCGCCATCGCACTACCGGGCGATTGTCCCGCATTGATGAGGGCCACCACCAGCTCCGATTCGGTGTAGCATTCGGTGGCCTGCTCGGGGAAGTAATAGGCGAGGATAAATACATCCGATCCCGGAGGATCGCAGGGAGCAAGCCCGCCCCGCGTCGCTCCCGGATGCACCACGGGGACATCGTAGCTGGTTCGTGCGTCGTAATCGACGAGGTTGACGTCAAGGGGATCGCTTTGCTCGTTGGCCGCCCGACCGCTAGCGATTTCGGGGGGGAAAGGCTCTTTTTCAAAACATCCCAGCAAGAGCAGGGACAACATTGCAAATAGAAAAATGGGAGATAACTTCATAATGGTAAGGCTTTAGAGTATGGAAATGAATCCTGAAAAAATTAAAGTCTACTTCGCTCGCCGGTCCGATCGCGTACGATGGACCCAATATTTTTCGTTGTGGCCTGATAAACTTACGCCATCCCCCCCAAAAGGAGCACCGCAACTTATTATTCGGTGACATTGATCGATTTTTAGGTTATCTTCACCGATCGGTTGATGCCCCAAGCACTCCCGCACGGACCACTCGGGGAAAACATCAAAGAGCGTAGAGTAAATGCAGCGACTAAAACACAAGCATGAAAAACGCCATTATCATTGACGATGAATTTGGAGCGAGAAATACCCTGAGCGGCCTGCTTCAACTGAATTGTCCAGAGATCAACCTCATGGGGGAGGCCGATTCGGTCCCTTCAGGAATCCATTTATTGGAAAAGGTAAAGCCGGACCTCCTATTCCTCGACATCCGCATCCACGACCAAACGGGATTCGACCTACTAGCACACTTTCCCCAACCGACATTCCAAATCATCTTTACCACCGCCTACGACCAATTTGCCCTCCAAGCATTCCGCTACCACGCGGTCGCTTATCTGGTCAAGCCGATCCTTCCGAGCGAGCTGATCGCGGCGGTGGATCAGGTAAAAACCTCCGCCCACAGTCTGGAACATTCTCTCCAGGCCCTCCACCATTTCCTAAACGACCTCCAAGCCAAGCGTTTTGACCGCATCACCCTGTCCACCAACGAAGGCTTGTGGGTCCTCTCCCTCGACGACATCATCCGACTGGAGTCCGATGGCAACTACACCATTTTCCATACCCTCCACCAGGATAAAATCCTGATTGCCAAAACGATCAAGGAATACGAGAAAATCCTCCCCGCCGATACCTTTATTCGCATCCACCGCTCCCACATCATCAACATCAATTGCATCAAGGCCATCCTAAAGGAGGAGGGCGGCTATTTACTGAGCACCGACAATGCCCGTTTGCCGATTGCGCGACGCAAAAGGGAACTGCTCCTGGAGTTTCTAAAGAAAAACAGCCTCTAACTTTAGGGACCAAAGTCCTGATCTCAAAATATGTACCTACTCCTCCTAGTCCTCTGTCTCCCGCTCGCCGCTTGGTCGCAGTCCGCCCAGCTGGCCACCGTCCATTTTTCGCCCAACCAAGGCTTGCCCAGTTCGGAGGTTTACGATTTGCTCCAAGATCAAAAGGGCTTCCTCTGGATCGCTACCGATAATGGGGTGAGTAGGTTCAATGGTTATCAGTTCGATAACTTTGGCTTTGGGCAAGGCCTTTCCGAAAACGTGATCTTATCGCTAGTGGAAGATGCCACAGGAAACATTTGGATGGCCTCCATCTCCGGTAATCTTTATTACTACCAAGCGGATACCATCCGACCCTTCCCGCACAATGCGGTGATCCAACGCCACAACGATGCCAATGGAGGAATCACCAACTTTCACGTCGACGCCCAGCAGACCGTCTACCTCTCCACCCAGTACCAAATCCTAAAAATCGACTCCAGTGGCCAAGCCCAGCGGCTCCATCGGGGCCTCGGCTACCACATCTATCCTATTGAGGATCAATTCATCTACAACGTCATCGCCCATTCCCGCTTCCAGGATAACCCGCCCACGGATGAGGAGCGCGTCGACTTTTGGCTCCACCGGGAAGGACGGTGGCTGCAAAAAACATTTCCGCTACCGCCAAAAAAGATAAAGCGTTTTCGCCACGGAAGAATCATGTCGTCCCCCTCGGGAAAGCTGCTGTTTTCTCACAATGCGGACTTGTTTACCCTAAGCCCTACGCTCAAATTCACCCATACCCAAAGCCCCGACGATATCATCGCCATGACCGTACTCCACGACGGCCGGGTACTCGCCGGCTTGGTCAACCGAGCGGAGGGGGGTGGCCTGCTCGTCTTCCCCGATGACGATCACCTCTCCCCCCGCGACGCCGAACGTTACCTGCCCCACTACTCCATCTCCGCCGTACTCGAGGATGAGGCCTACGGCCTGTGGTTCGCCAGCAACGAAAGCGGCATATTTTACTGCCCCAATCCCGAACTCCGCATCTACAATACCACCACCGGCCTGTCCAGCAATTACGTTCGGGCCATCAGCACCAAGGATACGGCAGCAATATTTATCGGCACCGACGATGGCAAGGTGTACCAGCTCGACCTCCACACACAATCGCTAGACTTGGTCCTAGAGCTCGACGAAGAGATCCACGACCTGCAATACGATACCCTCCGGCAAACCCTTTGGGTGGGTAGCATCGCGGAGGCGCTACCCAACCAGTTCGCCCATCAAGGAACAAAGCCCTTTGACCTGCGACTGGTGCCGTCAAAAAAATTCCAGCTCTTTCCCTCGGGCAAGCTGCTGGGCACTCAGTTTGGTACCAACGGTACTTACCAGTACCAGGTGGCGGAAGACCAGGTCCTCACTACCGATTCAGTGCCTCCCTTTCCTTCGCAAAGGGCATTCTGCGTCTACGAGGATTTTCGGGGAAACGTCTGGGTCGGACGGTCGGGTGGCTTGTACCAATACCACCGGGATACACTACTCCGAATCGACCACGAACACCCAGCCTTTAGGCTGCGAATCGAGGATATGCTGCAACTGGCGGACAGTACTTTTGTGCTCGGCACTAAGGGGGCTGGGATTTTATTGTGGAAGGGAGCGCAGATCGTCCAGATTGATAAAGACGATGGCCTGACTTCCAATATGGTGGAAAAAATTTACCTCGACGAGGCGCAAAACATCTGGGTCAGCACCCTCAATGGACTGAATCAACTCTTGCGCCAGCAGAATGGCCACTACCAAATCAATCGCTACACCACCGCCAACGGCCTGCCCTCCAACGAGATCACGGACCTCACCTTCGCCGGAGAAGCCATCTGGATCGCCACGCCCCAAGGCTTGGCCTATCTTCCCCACTACCAAGCCATCTCGCCCGGTACCAATCGGCAGCCCATCATCCAAGCCGTCCTCGTCAACAATGAGAACTACCCCGGCAAAGCTGGCCACGCACTCCCCCACTGGAAGTCCAATATTGAATTTCGCTACTTCACCATCGACTACACCCAAAACGGCAACATCCATTACCGTTACCGACTCCGGCCCAGCGATGCGTGGAGTTATTCGCAGGACCTTGCGGTCAACTACGCCGCGCTGGCGCCCGGTGCTTACCAGTTTGAGTTACAGTCTGCCAATACCGCCGGCCGGTGGAGCCCCTCCACCCGCTACTCGTTTGCCATCAGTCCGCCCTTTTGGAAAACGGCTTGGTTTATCGGCCTGGCCATCCTGAGTCTGGGGCTCCTGCTCCTGGGCCTGTACCGCTACCAAGTGCGCCAGATAAAGATCAAGGCCAATTTTGAACGCGACCTACAAAACCTCCGACAAGCTGCCCTCCGGGCCCAGATGAACCCCCACTTTATTTTCAACTGCCTCAATTCCATCCAAGGCTTCATCATCGCCAATGACCGCCGTACCGCAACCGATTACTTGGCCCGCTTTGCCCGGCTCATCCGGAGTATTTTGAATACCAGCCAGGAAAAACTCATCCCCATCGAAGCGGAAGTCGCCCTGCTGAAGGATTACACTTTTTTGGAAAACCTCCGCATGGAGCAACCCTTTGAGTTCAACCTCTCGATCGATCCCAAGATCGATACCTTCGAGCTGCGCATCCCCCCGCTGTTGACCCAGCCCCTCATTGAAAATGCCATCATCCACGGGCTGTCCACCTCCCCGCGCCGGGGGAAGATCGAAATCGCCTACCAGCTGGCAGAACGCTTTCTCCAAATCAGCGTACGGGACAATGGCGTTGGCCTGGCCGATTCCCAAGCGGGTCAGCAATCGAGCCTCCACCAATCGATGGGAGTCGACCTCATCCGCAAGCGCTTGGAGCTCCAAAATCAGGGCTTCCTGTCCAAGCCCTTCATCGCGTTTGGATCGCTGCGGGGGCGGGCGGGATGGCAGTACGGCACGGAGGTGACCATCAAGGTCTACACCGGTGATCCGGGGACCCCGTCGGTTCGGTAGCAATTGCGGAGGGCCGCCCCCCGCTACGAAGCCGGCAGTAGCACCACATTGCCCCGCTTCCGCCCCGTATCCACGTAACGGTGCGCCTCCACCCCCGCCCCCAAGGGCTAGCGCAGATCGCTCACCGCCCGCAGTTGTCCACTCTCGTACAAGCCTTTCAAATCGTGAAGCATGGCGCGCAGCTGAGGTTCGGGCAGCAGGCCCGTCGCCGCAAAGCGCGCCCTTTTAGCCCCCCACCAGCGCGTCCACAGCATCCGCAACAAGAGGGGTAGCCGCAGCACCGGCGATAAGTACTGCCCCTTGGGCCGCAGAGCTTCCTGACAGCGGGCAAAACTGGATTTTCCGATGGTATCAAAAATAACGTCGTAAGTCGATTGGGTCTTGGTAAAGTCTACCTCGGTATAGTCGATTACCGCATCCGCCCCCAGCGACTGGACCAGGGCCACGTTGCGCGTACTGCAGACGCCCGTCACCTCGGCGCCCAAGTGTTTGGCCAATTGCACTGCTGCGGTGCCCAAGCTGCCCGAAGCCCCATTGATCAGTACCTTTTGGCCGGGCCGTACTTGGGCCAGCTCCCGTAGGAAATTGAGGGAAGTCAGGGCGCCGTCACCGGCGGTGGCGGCCTCGGCAAAGGAGAGATTGGTGGGCTTTTCCACCACCACGCCATCTTCCGGTACGCAGACGTATTCCGCATTGGCGCTAAAGTGCAGGGTGGTCAGCCCGAATACGGCATCACCCACCCGAAACCGCCGAACGTCGCGGCCGGTAGCGCTTACCACCCCGGCAAAGCAAGTCCCCGGAATCTCTTGCTTGGGGCGGCGCCAGCCCAAAAACAGCCGTGCAAAACTGGGTACCCCGCGGCGCATGAGGGTGTCGGCTGCCGTCACCGGCGTGGCTCGAATTTGGACCAAAATTTCGTCCGCTTGAGGTTGGGGTTGGGCAAATTCTCGGACTTGGAGTACTTGGGGGGAGCCGTAGCCCGTGATCGCGATGGCTTTCATTTTGAGGTCAGTCATTTCCTTTGTTTTTGAGGTGAGAAAAAACTTCTTAGCGAAGCATTTGCACTACAAAGGACGCCCTTTCGACGGGGCCAATCGTTCGGATTTTGAAATCCGAACCTATTCCCCCACCACCGACCGCCAGTAGGCACGCGGGGTTTGTCCCATCTTCTTTTTGAAAAAAGTATTGAATACGGTTTTGGAGTTGAAACCGCTGTCGTAGGCCAGGCCAAGCAGGGTCAGGTGGCGATTGGCGGGGTCGGCCACCTTGGCCTTGAAGGCCTCCAGCCGGTACGCGTTGACGTAGGCCGAAAAATTTTGGTCCAATCCTCGGTTGAGCACTTGCGACAGCTGGTTGGGGGGCAGGTCCAGTTGCTGGGCCAGGTCGCGGAGTGTCAAATCAGGGCGCAGGTAGGGCTTTTCGGTGGTCATCAAACCTTCCAATCGCTGGCGGTAATGGGGCAAATCGGCCTCGGCCACCAGGCTTTTTTTGTAGCCCCGCTTCGCGGGAAAAGCAGTCGTCCGTTCGCCCAGGACCCGCCGCATCAACTCCTGGAACCGGGAATGGGGACGCAGCGGAATCAACAGCGGTTCGGCGTAGAGGTAAACCATCATCGGCAAACGCAGCGCAATCCCCTCCTCAATCAGCTCCAAGGCCGCCGCCACCTCCCCCAGCGCCGTCCGACACAGGATGAGCAGATGGACCGCCCGCTCCACCACGCCTCCCGCCCGAGCTGCTTCCAAACGCTCGATGCCCACCCGCGCCGACCGGTAGTCCTGTAGGGTAGCCTGCGCCAAAGTCGTGCCCCCCAATTTCATCAAGTCCTCCCCCTCCTCCGTCGGCAGGGCTTGAAAGTAGCGTAAGCCCTCCGCTCCTCGCCCCAGCAACAGCAGGGCCTGGCCGTAGTACAAGGTCGAAGCCATAAAGGCGGGATTCAAGTCCCGCGCCCGAGCGAAGCATTCCAGCGCCGCCTCGTAACGTTCCTCCGTGTAGTAGATGTAGCCTTGCAAGTGGTGATTGATGGCGGAAAAAGGATCCAGTTGCAGGGCCGTATCAATATAGTTCCGGGCGGCCTCGGCCTTGCGCTCGGCCACCAGTACGGAGGCTACCGACTGGTAGTATTCCACCGTTGGCCGCAGCTCAAAAGAGCGATTCAAGTGTTGGTAAGTCCGTGTAAAATCCCAGTCTTGGAGAAAGGCAATGTAGGATAGATGCAGTTGGCACTCGGGCAGGTCTTCCTCCAGCGCAATCGCGCGATCCAGAAAGCTTTTGCCCCGGGCGAAGGCCTCGCCGGCCGGCATCAGGCCAATGGTCCCGAAGAGCGCGTAGCCTAGGTGCATCGCCAAATGGGCCAGGGCAAAGTCTGGTTGCTGGCTCAAGATGTCCTCCAGTAGGGCCAGCCCCCGCTCCAGATCGGGTTTGGTCATCTTTAGGAGGTGGTAGCGGCTGCGCAGGTAGCGGCGGTAGGCCTCTACCGGCACCGGTGGCGCCTCCACCAATTGTGCCCCCACTTCAAAATGCCCCAGGTGCTCCCGTAGCCGATCCGCGATCAGTAGGCTGATCTCGTCCTGAACGGCAAAAATATCCGCTACCGAACGGTCAAAGCGCTCCGACCAAAATTGGTAGTCCTCCTCCACATCCACCAGCTGCGCAGTGATCCGCAGCTTTGATCCCGCCAGGCGAATACTGCCTTCCAGAATGGTCGATACGTTGAGCTCCCGACCGATCTGGCGAATTGGGATGTTCTTGCCCTTAAAGAAAAAAGAAGAGGTGCGCGAGGTGACCTTCAGGCCCTCCACCCGCGATAGGGCGTTGATGATTTCCTCGGTCATGCCATCGCTAAAGTATTCGGTCGCCTCATCCGCACTGCGATTGACCAGGGGCAAAACCGCCAGCGAATGGCGGGCCCGTCGCTGCTTACCCCGCAGCTCCGCCCGGCGGGGAATTTTCAAACCTTCCCCCACCACCGCAAAGACCTCGACGGGGCGCTCGATGTTCTTCAGCTCAAAGCGCCCCAGCGACTGCGTCCCAATGCGGGGATGGTTGCGGAGCTCCACCGTCAGGCGATCGGACAGCAGGATGGCTCCCGCCAGCCCCATCCCCTCGATCCGCGAAGCCAAATTGACCCCGTCCCCGTAGATCTCCGTTCCGTCAAAAACGATGTCCCCCAGGTGCAGACCAATCCGCAGCGGGACCTTTTCCGTAGCCTCCCGCAATCCTCGCTGGATGGCGATGGCGCATTCCACCGCCGCGACGCCGCTTTCAAAAACGCTCAGCGTCCCATCTCCAAAGTACTGTAAAATCTCGCCCCGGTGCAGCTGGTGTTGCTCCTCAAAGACCCGCCGGTGCTGACGGCGAAGGGCAACGGCTTGGGCTTCACTGCGCTGCATCAAGGCGGTGTAACCCACGATATCGGTAAACATGATGGCGGCGAGGCGGCGATGGGGAGTATCGGTGGTCATAAGCGGCGGAAGCCCGGTGTTTGGTGCTTACCTAAACTTACAAATTTATCCCCAAACCCGAGGCGTCCCAGCCGAGTCTTTACCATTTGCCCGAGCCCACCAAAACTTTTTCACCGGATGGTTTAACGCGGGAGGCGGTAGATGTAAAAGGGGGGACGCCCCTCGTCTTCACCACCGGTAAAGGCGGGGGTTTTGTGGAGCTGGTTGACGGTGATGTACACCGCCCCGTCGGGGCCGAGGGCGACATTATCCGGCCAGTCGATTTTGGAGCTTCGGTAGAAGGGCTTGAGTTCTCCGGCGGCGGTGAGCAGGTCGACGCCCTGGTGCTGGAGATTGGTAAAGTAGTGATTGCCCGCCGCATCGGTACAGGCCCCATCCGATACGGGCTTGGGCCCCGCCACCTTGATGGCCCGGGAAATCGCGTAATCCGTAGCGCCTTCCCGAAATAGGGAGGCGGGGACTTGGTACCAGGTCGTACCGTTCATCGCGCCGTAGTAGAGGGTATTTTTATCACTACTCAGGGTGATGGGGTTGATGGCGACGCGGGCGGGGCTACCGGCGAAGTAAACCAATTGGCCCTGGATGACCATGTCGACGTTTTCCGTCAGGACGCTCTCGTCGGCAAAACGACGCAGTTCCTTGGTGCGGGTATTGAGGGCCAGGATACCGGGATTGGCAATATCGGCGAGGTAGATCCAGCCGTTCTTTTCGTCTACCGCCAGGTCCTGGATAAAGCTGCTGGCGGGAGCGAGCTCGGCGGGAAAATCGTAGCGAAAAACTTCCTTGCGACTGGCGATGTCAAAGCCAAAGAGGCGGGTCGTACCGAGATTGAGTCCCATATCGATGATCCACAGGACGTTGTTGCCGTCGATTCGGATGCCCAGGGGGGTATCGAGTTTATCCGGGGAAGGAGTGGGGGTGCTGCGTTGGTATTCGGTATTGGGGAAGGCTTCGAATTGCTGGGGGCTGGTGATTTCTACCAACTGGATGCTGGGATTGCCCAGGGGGTGAATGGTGGAGAACACCCGTCCGTCGGCGCTGACCGCTACGTTACCGGGGCGGATGGCCAACTCGGCAACGACGCTGAGATCGGCGCCGTCCTGTGCCAGGGTGGAGAAAGCGCAAGTCGAAAGAAAGAGGAAAAAGAAGATTGTTTTTTTCATGATCCTTTGGGAATAAGTGAATGGCGAATAATGCCGTAAAAATGGACTTTTGCCATTCTGATTTTGGGGTATAAAAAAAGGCTAATTTGGTAAAATCCAAGGTTTGTATGCGGAGATACTGGCATGAGGGTCGACTTTTTGGCTACATTTGTTCAAAACGCGACCAAAATGCAGGTTTTAGAGGCCTACCGACCCTTCGAAATACAAGAAATTGACCTGGCCACCTGGCGACAACGCCCGGTAAAAAATAACTTTTTTGAGCTGGTGCTCATCAAAACCGGATCGGGTACCCAGTGTATCAATTACAATGATTACCCCTACGAGGCGGGCAGTCTATTTTTACTGCCTCCCCTCCAGTGTCACTCCTTTCAGATCGACCAGCCCACTCGCTTCGTCTTTCTAAAATTTACCTCCGACTTCTTCCGAGCCGACGCCGGCCCCACCGTCAATCAATCCGAATGGTTCCGAGAGGCCGCCTACATCTTATCCAACTACAACCAACTCCCCGGCGACATCATCCACAGCGACCTGGACCGCCAGCACTGCCGTACCCTCATCGAGCTCATCCTCGCCGAGCAACGCAACTACGGCCCCGGCTCCATCCCCCTGATCAAAAGCCTGATGACCAGCATTTTGGAAATCTTGCTCCGCAACATCAAGCGCGGGGCCTTCTACGAAGTCAAAGTAGGGGCCGATCAAGACGAACGCCTCACCAGACTCCTCAGCTACATCAACGAACACATCGGAGAACCCCAATTGCTGCGCGTCGAACGGCTGGCTAAAACCTTTCTCCTTTCGCCAACCTACCTCAGCGAGTTTTTTCGTAAAAAAGTCCAGATGTCTTTGCGAGAATACATCATCAAGGCCCGCCTCAAATTGGTGGAAATCCGCCTGCTCCATTCCAACTACACCCTCACCGAAATTGCGGACGAACTGAGTTTTACCGACGTCAGTCACCTTTCCAAAACCTTTAAAAAATACGTGGGGCTATCGATCCGGGATTTTAAAAAACGGGGAGAGTACTGCCTGCTCAAACGCAGCACTTGTTGAGCAGCACCCCCAGTAGCGCACCACTCAGCTCGAAGGAGACCGCCCCTTCCGGGCGCGCTTTTGCTTGAAGTAAGCCTTGTCGGCTACGTAGATCGTCTTTTTGACCTCGCAGAATACTTGGTCCCCAGCTTGGTTGGTCAGCCGCGTAGTTTTGACGATTTCGATTTCCTTTTCTTCCGCCACCCGACGACGAATGTCGGCCAATTCCTCCGGCGCGTAACAAAAGCTGGCGTAGAGGTTTTCTCGCGCCGGTCTTTTAAACGCAATTTCGGCACTCTTATCCCAAACGATGTAACGGTCGTCCAACAGATTGATCAACTGAACCATCGGGATGGGGTCGACGGCGGCGAACATGCTACCTCCAAAAATGGAGTTGACAAAATTGCGATTGCGATAGCTGATGGGGAGCACGATGTCGATGCGCAGCAAATCCTTCGAAGCGTGAATAATCCGGGCCGTCGTTCGCCGGTACATGGGGGACCAGTTGAAACCGTACTTGAAGAGGACATCCTTGCTAAAGTATCGGACGCCGTAGGCCGCAATTTTTTGATAGATCGACATGGGGATACGGATTTAATGGGCGATTTTCCAGCACAAGGTAAGCTTTTTTCTAGCGGGGTGGGCGTCGTCCCTCGGTTTTTAGCACGCGCCCCCCGCTCCATGGGTACTTCCCAAAAAATTAGTCCCCTCCACCGAAGGATTCCCTCTTTTTTGACGTCTACAGAGAAGAAGATGACAAAATGTAGAAAACATCGAGCCAACGATCGACATCAGCAAGGTACAAGGCGGCGACGAAGCCGAAATCCGCCTACTGGCCCAGTCCATCAGTACGTGGACTTACAATGCCGTGCTGTACCTGCTACGGAATGTGGAAGATACCGAGGAGATCGTACAGGATACAATCATCAAGGTGCTGGATGTTCTGATCGAAGGCTCCAAGCATCCGGCGGGACCCCGTCAGCCAGCGGCGCTCCGAGCTTGGGTCTACCAAATCGCCCTCAACAAGGCACGAGATCGTTTGCGCTACCGCCAGCAAAAGAAGCGACGGGCCCGAATCAGCCCCCTGGAAGAAACGCGCTACCACTCGGCGGAGGCGCACGACGCCTACACGGCGCATCCCGGCATCCAACTGGAAAGCAAGGAGGAATTGGCCTTTTTGTGGCGTTGTATCGATCAACTGCCCGACCAGCAAAAAGAGGCGCTGCTACTCGTAAAGATTGATAAAAATTCCCTCAAGGTAACCGCAGAATTAATGGCAACGACGCCCAAGGCAGTGGAGAGCTTACTCTCGCGGGCCAAGGCCAATTTGAAAACCCTACTGCAAAAAAGTAAAAGATAATTACGGATTATGGACGATCAGCATTCCACCGACAAGCTCCTAAAGGCACTGGAACAGTCGCAGCGGGTGGCACCCTCCGCCGCCTTTCTCCAACGGATGGAGGACCGGGCCCTGACCTACGCCGAACCACGGGTACGCTACCGCCCCCAAACCCTACTGTGGTGGGCCCTCGCCCTCGGGCTACTGCTGGCTTTCAATACCACGGTAGTCCACTATTTTTCCCAAACCGAGGTCGACCCTTCGGAAAGTAGCACCTTCCAAGAATGGATGCCAGTAAAAACGATTTTGCATGAAGAAGATTAGAACCCTCCGCCTCATCATCGGACTCCTACTGGTGATAAACGTCGGTCTCCTCATCACGCTGATCCTGGGGCATCCCCGCCCCACCCGGGGAGGTACCAGCCGGGAGGAAGCCGTCATCCAGCGGGCCTTTGACTTTGACGAGTCCCAGATGCGGGGCTTCCGCGACAGTCGGGATGCACACCTTCAAGGGCACCGCACGCTGTTGGAACAATTGGAACAACAGGGAATGGCCTTTTACCTCGGTACCGATTCGGGAGACAAACGCCGCCAATTGGACGCCATCCTGTGGACGACCGAGCAGATCTACCAAGTCAACGATCAACACTTTTCCGACATCCGGAGCCTGTGCCGACCCGAGCAGGTGGGGCACTTGGAGGAGTTTGTACGCAGCGTCCTCCAAAAGACCGCCCGGAGAGGCCCGCAAAAATCGAAAAAAAGATAGCTCGGTACCGAAGGATTACTTCCCAATCATCGTCTACTGGTTTGATTGCTCTTGGTTGGAGTTCATCACCGCCCAGCGGAAAGGCTGGTCACACGCTTGGACCTGACCCCCTCATCAAGCACCTCTAAAATCGTATAAACAAACATGAAACAGCTTCCTTTTGTACTCACCATGGGCCTGATGCCCTTCCTTTTTGGCTTGTGCTCCTGCGGGGAGGACAACAACGTCACGACCACCGATGAAGCAGTAACGAGTCTGCACTTGGCTTTTGCTGAATTTGACGAAGATAATGTCGCCATCACTCTCGAAGGCGATGAGGTCATCATCGAATCCAACGGCATGCCCAACCACATTTCTCCCTACTGGTCCAACACCACCGCCCGCAGCGCTACCGACCCGATGGGCAACGTACTCGTTACCCCCGCCGCTACCGAAAACCACCCCCTCTTCGTCGAACCCACCGAAACTTCGCACGCCGCCATGGCCCCCGGCAACATTGACGACTTCAACGGCAGTTATACCCTCACCGTACCCAGCAGCCCCAGCCTCGCCAACAGCTCTTCCGCCACCGGCCTAGGTCCCATCGGGATCGCCGTGAGCGGAGCCATGATCTACAACGACGAGGAAGGTCCCAACATCCCCCTCGACGACGCCGTCGTATCGCTCGACTTCAACGGGGCCCACACCGGACCCCAAAGCTACCATTACCACCTCGAACCCAAGTCCTTTTCGGACGACGACGCCAATCTGATCGGGATCATCTCCGACGGCTTTTTCCTCTACGGTCGCCGCTGCAACTCCACCGATGACTACCCCACCGACCTGGACGCCTCCGGTGGCCACCGCCACGCGACCCAACACTCGGAGGACCGCGAAGAATACCATTACCACGTTCAGAATGATTTGTACCTCGGCCAGTACTTCATCCTATTTCCTAATGATTTTCAGGGCACTCCCAATGATATTCGCTAAGTCGCTACTGCCCCTGCTGGGCCTGGGCCTGCTCTTTGCCGCGGGCACTGCCGATCGGTGGGGGGAGCGGGCCGACTGGCCCGAAGTCTTGCAATCCGAATTGGAGCGCGACCAACGGACGGGACGGCGGTACTACCGGGGGAAGCCCTTTAGCGGCCTGGCCCTGGATCACTATCCCGATGGTAGGGTGGCCGAACGTAGCCACTACCGGGCGGGCAAGCGCTCGGGGGCCTGCCGCAAGTATTTTCCCGATGGCCGCTTGAGCTACGCCGGTCAGTACCGGGCGGGACGCAAGATCGGCAGCAGCCACACCTGGTGGTCGAATGGGCGACTGCGTTCGGAGTACTACTACCGGGATGGGGTGGGGCATGGCTTGCAGCGGGAATGGTACCAAAGCGGCGCAAAATTCAAACACCTCCGCCTCTATCGGGGCCGGGAACGAGGCTTGCAACAATCCTGGCGCGAAAACGGAAAAATCTATAATAATTATGAAGCCAAAAATGGGCGCATTTACGGACTCAAGCGATCAAAGCTCTGTTTCTCCCTCTCGGAAGAGCAAATTCAGTAAGGGTGTTTGCGCCTGCTTGGTCCTGCTACTGTGGGGAACGGCCTGTGGCCCGGTGGAGCCTTCGGCGGACGGACTCGCCGGTACGCTCCCCTACTACAACGAGGCTTCCTTTAGCCCGCACTGGCTCGCCGCCGATGCTCCCGAGCTGGATACCTTTCACCGCATCCCCACCTTTACACTCCTCAATCAAAGGGGAGATACCATTAGCACAGCGACCTTCCAGGACAAGGTCTACATCGTCGACTTTTTCTTTACCACCTGCCCCGGCATTTGCCCCCGGATGACCAAGAATATGGGCACCCTACAGGCCATCTTTGCGGACCAGCCGCAAGTGCTTTTGCTCTCCCACTCGGTCACCCCGGAGATGGATTCCGTACCGGTTCTCCAGGCCTACGCCGAAAAGCACGGTGTCGTGGCCGACAAGTGGCACTTGGCTACGGGAGAACGGGCAGAAATTTATCGCCTGGGGCGTCAGGCCTACTTCGTGGAGGAAAACTTGGGTCTCCAAAAAAGCGCGGATGATTTTCTCCACACCGAGAATTTTGTCCTCATCGACCAGCAACGGCACATTCGGGGCATTTACAACGGCCTCAATCAAAGTAGCCTGGCGCAGTTGACCAAAGATGTCTACGCCTTGCTGGCCGAATGATTCCTCAAGCCAGGTCTTAGCCCTTTACCAAGGGCCCCAATCATAAAAAACTTGATCATGAAATACACTTTGTTCTTACTCGGCTTTTGCTGCCTCGCTTGGTTCGCTTGTAACCGCTCAAAAAATACAACGGAAAACCCCGCCCCCCCAACGGAGGCACGTAGCGACCGACAGGGACCACCGCCGGGAGGTCAAGGGCGTACGCCCAATATCGACGAACTGCTCCTTCGAATGGATGCCAATGGCAACGGACAACTGGAAAAAGCCGAAGTCCGGGGCCCGTTGGCCGATAATTTTGACCAAGTGGATACCAATCAGGATGGGGTGCTTTCCCGGGAGGAACTGGAAAAAGCCCCACGTCCTCCCCGGGGTTCGCGGGGCAACGGAGGATAAGCTTTAACGCTTTTGGGGTCGGTATTGCGTACGGATCAGTTCCTGTGCTTTGGCTACTTGTAGATCGATGTTTTTAATATCCTTGATGCTGTGGATGACGTGGCGTTTTTTGCCCATCGACAGGCTTTCGTACTGCTCCCGGAGTTCGGGATCCTGATCCAAGAGGACGGTCAGCACCTCTGGTACGGCCACCCCCAGGGGATCGGGATCGATGTGGATGGCGAAGCGTAGGTCGTCGCCGAGGGCTTTGCCCACCTTCTTGAGGTTTTGGCGATTGAGGATGATAAAAAAGTTGCCATCACCGAGGTGGTTAAGTCCGCAGCGGAAGGACAGTTCCCCTTCCAATTCGCAGATCAGTCGGGTCTTGCGTTGCTGGGGAAATTGGTCGACCGTTTCGGCCGTCAGGACCACGTAAAAGTAGCTGCCCCGCAGCTTGGGCAGTTGGCGAATGACTTGTTCATCACGGTAGTGAGGTTCCGACATGGAAGAAGGTTTGGCTTGGTGGATTTGGCAATGGCTCGTCGAGCTACGTACAGGTTAACAGCCCGCGACGACAATCGTTTACCCAATCCCCCAAGCCTCCCATTTTTTCTCCGACCTACTGCCTACTGGCAACAAGCCGGGCAGTAGCCCCGGTGGATCGACCGCAGTTCGTCCGCGTTCGAGGCATCCATCTCGAAGGCGCGCCAGGCGGGC
>CALCCH010000668.1 GCA_937899855.1 uncultured Saprospirales bacterium
CCATCGCCTCGGATCAACTCAATCCGCAGTACCGCGCCTTCTGGGCCCACCAGCTAAAAGAAATCGTCAAAGAACGGCTGCAAAGCAAGCTCAACACCCTGGTGAGCAAAGCCATGTACACACCCACCTGGCTGGCCGAACGCTACCACCAAGACCAACAGACGACGGTCGACTTCAACTACGTCCGCATCCCCTTCTCCGAGATCGACGATGCCGACGTCACCCTGGAGGATAGCGACTACCAGGCCTTTCTCGACGAAAACAAAAAGCAATTCATGCAGGACGAGGAAACGCGAAAGGTCAACTACGTCGTTTTTGACGTCAACCCCACCCCCCAGGATTCCGCCGACCTCCGGGAAGAAATGGATACCCTGATCAAGCAATTCTCCGAGTCGACCAACGATTCGCTCTTTGTACTGCTCAACGAGGGTTCGATGGAGTCCGCCTTCGTCAAAAAGGAAAGCCTCAATGGCTTGATCGCGGATGAGGTCTTCGCCGCCTCGGTGGGCGACGTCATCGGGCCCTACGAAGATGCCGGTAAATACAACGCCGTAAAGGTCGTCGATCGGATGGTTTTGCCCGATTCGGTGCACTCGCGCCACATTCTGCTGCGCGCCAGCAACCAGCCCGAATTAATTGGGGCCCTGAGCACGGCAGATAGCCTGAAGAATTTGTTGGACAATGGCGTAGAATCCTTTGATTCGCTGGCCCTCAAGTTTAGCCAGGACGCCTCCAATGCCGCCAAAGGAGGGGATCTGGGCAATGCTTTCCCCGGTCAGATGGTCAAGGAATTCAACGATCTGATTTTCTACCGGGCCGAGATCAACCAAGTCTACCGGGTAACCACCCAATTTGGGGTACACCTGGTCGAAGTGTTGGATCGTACCTACATCAACAACGACCAGGGGGTGAAGGTCGGCTACATTGGTAAGCCCATCATCCCCAGTATCGAAACGCAAAAAGAACGCTACGCCAAGGCCCTCGAATTTGCGGGTCAAAATCAGGGGCTTGCGGCGGTGGAAACCGCGGCCAGCGAGGCGGGTATGGAGGTCGTAAGTTCGCCCCCCTTCAAAGCCAATGATTTTGCGGTAGGCCTGCTCGGGCCCGGCCAAGCTTCCCGCGACATCGTCAAGTGGGCCTTTAGTGCCGACGTCAACGACTCTTCCCCCACCGTATACGTTTACCAGGACCAAACCTACTTTAGCGACAAGCAGTACGTGGTGACGGGTCTGAGCAACACGCAGGCGGCCAACCAAGTGAGCGTGGCCAACTCGAAGGCCGAAATTGAGGCGACGGTACGGAATCGCAAGAAAGCGGAGATCATCAAGAGCCGCATTACGGCGGGCCAGAACCTGGCCGCCCTAGCCTCGGCGTTCAACAGCCAAATCGACACCCTGCGGTCGGTACAGTTTAGCGCGGGCTTCCAACCCGGCTTGGGCAACGAGCCCAAAGTCATCGCCCAGGCCTTCCAGCAGGAGATCAATAGCGTATCTCCTCCGGTAATGGGTGACAATGGGGTCTACGTGGTCCAATTGATGAATAAAACGGAGGCCGGAACGCCCTCCAATATTGCCCAGTTGAGGCAGCAAGTCGCCAACCCCGCCCAGGGGCAAGTGGCGGGCCAATTGATGCAAGCGATGAAAAAAGAAGCCTCGATCAAGGATTATCGCTCCAATTTTTACTGATCCATCTCCCGCGAAGCTCCGATTGGCAACGACCAGTCGGAGCTTCGATCTTTTTGCGTACCTTTAATTAGCTGGTCGTTCGGAGGATCCTTACCGTTTTAAGTCAAGCGATTTAATTCAGCCCCGAAAAGCAACCCCCCGTGGGGTTTTCTCGTAGTAATTGAAAACCGCCGAGCGGAATGGCTACATTTTGCCGCGGGACACCACATAAACACATTTCCTTCACCAAAAAATACTCTGATGAACATTGCAGTAGTTGGAACGGGTTACGTTGGCCTGGTTACCGGTACCTGTTTTGCCGAAACGGGAAATTACGTCACCTGTGTCGATATTGATGCCAATAAAGTAGCCCGTATGAAGAATGGGGAAGTTCCCATTTTCGAGCCCGGGCTCGACCTGCTATTCGAGCGCAACACCAAGGCGGGGCGCTTGCATTTTACCACCGAACTGGCCGATGCGATCAAAGATGCCGAGATCATCTTCTTGGCCCTGCCCACTCCTCCGGGAGAAGATGGCTCCGCCGACCTTTCCTACATCCTGGGCGTAGCCGAACAGCTCTCCCACCTGATCGAAGACTACAAAATTGTGATTGATAAAAGTACCGTTCCCGTCGGCACGGCCGAAAAAGTACACGCCAGCCTGGCCAAGCACTGCGATGAAGCCCTTTTTGACGTCGTCTCCAACCCCGAGTTTCTCCGCGAAGGAGTCGCCGTCGATGACTTCCTCAAGCCCGATCGCGTAGTGATCGGCACGAGTTCGGAAAAGGCCAAGGAAATGATGAAAAAACTGTACGACCCCTTCGTACGTCAGGGAAATCCCATCATCTTCATGGACGAGCGCTCGGCCGAGATGACCAAATACGCTGCCAATTCCTACCTGGCCGCCCGGATTTCCTTTATGAACGAGATTGCCAACCTCTGCGAGAAGGTGGGCGCCAATGTCGATATGGTCCGCAAGGGAATGGGTAGTGACAACCGCATTGGCAAGCGCTTTCTCTTCCCCGGCGTCGGCTACGGTGGCAGCTGCTTCCCCAAAGACGTCCAGGCACTGGCCAAAACGGCCCATCAAAACGAATACGACTTCAAGATCCTCAATTCGGTGATGAACGTCAATCGCATCCAAAAGAGCATCCTGGCCGAAAAGATCAAGCGCTTTTTCCAACACGACTTGCAAGGCAAAACCATCGCCATTTGGGGGTTGGCCTTTAAGCCCAATACCGACGATATCCGCGAGGCACCCGCCCTGTACATCATCGATGAACTGCTGGAAGCCGGCGCTCAAATCCGCGCCTACGATCCCGAAGCCATGGAAAACGTGGCCACTCAGTACGGCGATCGCATCACCCTGGTCGACAGCCTCTACGGAGCCCTCGAAGGCGCCGACGTGTTGGCCATCGTCACGGAGTGGAGCGTCTTTCGCCAGCCAGATTTCAACCGCATGAAGGAAAGCCTGGGTCGTAAAGCCATCTTCGATGGCCGCAACGTGTACGACCTCGGGACGATGGAAAAGTACGGTTTCTACTACGAAAGCATCGGTCGCAACCCCGTCAATCGCCACCTGGTGGTGTCGAACGGTAAGACGGTTAACAGCTAATTTTCCGCCATTTGCGGTATCCACCATCCGTCCCGTTTTCCCCGCTCACCGCATCCCATGGGAAAACGGGACCCTTTTTTGTCCGATAGCCAACCAAAGCGCCCCTCTTTTTGTAATCATTTCTCTATTTTCACGTTATATCTACGTCTACTCTCAAACGATCGTTTACCATGCGTCAACTCATTTGTTTGCTGGGCCTTTGCGCCTTTTTACTGCCCGCTTGTAATAATGGACTGGAAACGGTAGAAACCCAGGATGAATACGGCTACCAGATCAAGTACACCCGCCGCAAGACGGATTATGCCAAGGAAGGCACCTACGTCAAGCTGGACGAAAAGGGAAGGAAGTACGAGGAGGCCAAATATCAGAACGACCAGTTGAACGGCGAACGCCGGCTGTACTACGAAAACGGCCAGGTCCAGATCATTGAGACCTACGCCGAGGGCAATTTTGACGGCCCCTACCAAACCTTTTACGAAAACGGCCAGGCCCAACTCGTGGGGCAGTACCGCGCCAACAAGGCGGAGGGCGAGTGGAAAAAATATTACGACAGTTCGGAGTTGATGGAGGTTGTACAGATGCGCGACAATTTGGAAAATGGCCCCTTCGTGGAATACTACCGCAACGGCAACAAGAAGGCGGAAGGGACCTATCTGAATGGGGACAACGAAGACGGGCCTTTACAGCTGTACGACGAGGCGGGGGAATTGGTAAAGCGCATGGACTGCCAGCGCGGCATTTGCCGGACTACCTGGGAGAAAGAAGCCGAGCAATAGGGTCGGCCTCGCGAACGAAACTATAACTATGGTGCAAAGATTTTTACTCTTATTTGCCGCTGTCCTACTGACGGTTCCGCTGTGGAGCCAGATCGGAGGAGACAACGTGTACGAGTTTGTCAACCTCCCCCCATCCGCGCGGAGTACCGCCCTGGGTGGCAGCCTCATCAACGTCAGCGATGACGATGTGGCCCTGGCCATCGACAATCCGGCCGCCCTCCAGTCGCGGATGCACCAACAACTCAACTTCAACCACAATTTCCACCTCGCCGGTATCAATAATGGTTATGCGGGCTACGGCCACCACGTCGAGCAGTGGGGGACTACCCTCCACGGTGGGGTGCAGTACACCCGCTACGGCGACTTCCAGACGGCCGACGAATTTGGCAATGTGATCGGCACTTTTAAGGCGGCGGAATACGCCGTGGTGCTGGGAGCTTCGCGCCAGTTGTACGAAAAGCTCCGGGTAGGGGCCAACGTCAAGTTGATTAGCTCCCAGCTGGAGTCCTTCAACTCCCTCGGACTGGCGGCCGACCTGGGGGCTTTTTACCAGGATACGAGCGGCCGCTTTCAGATGGGCCTGGTTTTTAAAAACGTCGGTACCCAACTCACCACCTACCGGCCCGGCAACCGCGAAGACCTGCCCTTCGACATCCAGGCCGGTATCTCCACCCGGCTCAAGTACCTGCCCTTCCGACTGGGCCTGACCGTACACCACCTCAACCGTTGGAACATCACCTACGACGACCCCAATACCGAAGAAAATACCCTCCTCCTCGATCCCAACCAGCCCACCCGTGAAGATCGGGTGGGGCCCTGGATCGACAATCTGTTTCGACACGTCATCTTCAACGGGGCTTTTTTACTGGGCAAGCAAGAAAACTTCCGCCTGCGCGTGGCCTACAATCATTTTCGCCGGCGAGAGATGACGGTCAGTACCGCTCCGCGGAGCTTGGCGGGTTTTTCCCTGGGTTTTGGCCTCAAAATCAAGCGCTTCCGCGTGGAATTTGGTCACGCCTTCTACCATTTGGCGGGCGGTGCCAGCCACTTTAGCATCTCCACCAACCTCCGAGAGTTTCGCAAATTCTAGTGCCGAGCAAAAAATATCCTGAATCGGACTAAAAAAAGGGGGCCCGTGCAACCCTTTGACACCCCGTCACGTCTTCCTCATAACACCAAGCTCAAAAAGAATACTGGTCGGAGTGGTTCCTACGAGCCACTCCACCCAATGACTAAAAATTGTATTATGTTTTTCTTGGGAATAGCCAATTTCATCTTCTTGTCTCACCTCTCCTACATCATTGCGGAGAAGAAGGTACGGGTGTACCGGAGCCGTCAGATTTGGCTATTGATCGATGGCCTGCTGATCTCGCTCTACCTGACCATCTGGTATATGAGCACACCGATTTCGGGCTATCCCTCTTATTTTTATTGGTAATTATTCTACTCTCTATCTCTATACTATCTCAGTTTCCCCATAGTTACAGTAATTGCGATCTCCACCCATCCCACCTCTCTTCTCGGAGATCGCATTTTTTTTTACCTTTAGGCGCCTAATTCGCTCCCTATGTCGAAGCTCGTGAAGACCGCCCGATGGCACGCACTCCCCCTACTCATCTGGTTTTTCTACAACGGCTTACTGATGCACAACTACGGTCGCTTCCGCCGTGCCCCCCAAGCCCAAAATTACCTTCGCAACCTGGCCGACTCCTTTCTCCAGGGCCGTCTCGACATCGACTGCCCCGAGGCATCCGGCTGTTACGATCTGCTGAAGTACCAAGAGAAGGTCTACCTCTACTGGCAACCCGCCCCGGCACATTTAAACATGCCCCTAATAGCCATTTTGGGACCCGAAACGCCCAACCAGTTGAATTACGGCCAGAATGGCCACATCAACGTCTGGCTTTTTTCGCTATTCTGCTGGTACTTTGTACGCCGCTTCGATTTGCCGCTGGGCTTTGGGAGCATTGCGTTACTGACCCTTTTCTGGGGAATAGGTACGGTGCACTTTTACATGTCGATGCTGGGTAGCATTTGGTGTATGGCGCAGGTCTGTGCCCAGACCTTTCTCCTGCTCGCGCTGATCTTTGCCCTGCGGCGGCCGAGTATCGCCAACGTGCTGTGGTCCAGCTTGTTTTTTGGGCTCGCTTGCTACAGCCGCAACCACCTGCTCTTTGGCTACGCCCTGATCGGCGTCATCCAGTGGTACCAGTGGGAGGGGGATGGCATTCGTCAAAAACTGACCAAATTAGCCGCCTTTGCCCTGCCCTTCGGCCTGCTGAGTGTGCTCAACCTAGGGTACAATTACGCCCGCTTCGACGAGGCCTTCAACAACGGGATGGAGTACCAGATGATGTCCGACTACCTGATCGATGATTTTCGCCGCTACGGTTTTTTCAACCTCCACTACCTGCCCAAAAACGTGTGGGTACAAGTGCTTTCACCACCGATTTTCCACGATGCCTTCCCCTTTTTCAAACTGGGCTGGGACAAAATTGGCTTTAGCTTTTTCTGGGCCTCGCCGCTCTTTCTACTCCTCCTGCCCAGCTGGTTCTTCGCCTGGCGGGCCCGCCGGGGCTCAACCGATGAGGTGCCCCTCGTCCGACGCGACCGCCACCTCATCGCGGGTGCAACGCTCAGTATGCTCGCCATTGCCACCCCCATCATGTTGAACATCGCGCCGGGTTGGCGGCAATTTGCCTCCCGTTACAGCCTCGATTATCAGGTGTTTATGATCGTCCTCCTGCTGTTTCTATTCAAAATTTGGGGCCAGCGGCGCTGGTGGTGGCCACTCGTGATTGGCTTGACCTTGCTTTCGCTCTACGTCAATTATTTTGGTGCCTACCTATATCTGAATCTGGGGGACCGGTAAGCCGTGCCGCTTTCCGACATCCTTAACGCAGCCGTAACTTTGGACTCACCATCAGGCAATGTTCCCCGGCTATCTTTGAACACATGGCAAAGAGAAAAATTGAATTGCTCGTACTGTCGGACATTCATTTGGGAACTTACGGCTGTCGTGCCAAGGAACTGGTACAGTACCTCAAATCCGTCAAACCGTCGATGCTCATTCTCAATGGCGACATCATCGACATCTGGCAGTTCAGCAAAAACTATTTCCCCAAGTCACACATCGAAGTCCTCAAGCAATTGCTCAAGATCGCCATGTCCGGAGTCCCCATTTACTACGTTACCGGCAACCACGACGATGCGCTCCGCCGCTTCTCCGGTTTCTCCTTGGGGAATTTTCACCTGGTGGATAAAATCCTCCTCGAACTCGACGGCAAGAAAGCCTGGTTCTTTCACGGCGACGTCTTCGATGCCTCCATCCAATATTCCAAGTGGCTCGCCAAGCTCGGCGGCTACGGTTACTCCATCCTGATTCTCACCAACGTCCTCCTCAATTTTATCCTCAGCAAACTCGGCAGGGACAAGATGTCTTTCTCCAGGAAGATAAAAAACAACGTCAAAAAGGCGGTCTCCTACGTCAATGACTTTGAACTCAGTGCCGCCGAGATCGCCATTGACCGGGCGTACGATTACGTGGTTTGTGGGCACATCCACAATCCGCAAATTCGCACCATCCGCAACCAGAAGGGCACCGTCACCTACCTCAATTCGGGCGACTGGATCGAGCACCTCAGTGCCTTGGAGTACCGGGATGGGGAATGGAAAATCTTTACCTTCGAAAAGGAGGCGGTCGGCACGGAGAAGCAGCCGGAGAAAATGCCTCAGTACGCGCCCAGCCCCAAAGAATTGGTCAAACGCGTACTGGATACTTCCGAAACCGTCCGCTATCCGGCCTTTTTCTCCCCGACGAATAAGAAATAATTCCATAGCCCACCGTAGGCCTTGCGCACCTCCGAATAACGGGGCTCAAAGTATTGTTCCAAGACTGGATCCAAGTGGCCATCCATGCGTACGTGGTGGTTTTCCATGTGTTGCTTGAACCAGGCCACCGAACAGCTGTGAAAGTCGACCACGGCAATCCGCCCGCCGGGACGCAAATCCGCGTGGGCCTGTCGGATCAAGTCCGCGTACTGGGGATTGATCATCGTGAGGGCGTAGGAAAAGAGGAACAGGTCCGGTGCTTTGGGGAAGTCGGAGGGGCCGACCCCGTAAGCCTGTTCCAGCAGCGTAACGCGATCGTGTTGGGACAGCTTTTGCCGCGCCTTGGCCAGCATATCGGCCGATACGTCGATCCCGGTTATCCGTGCCTCGGGAAATTGCCGCCGCAGTTGTACGACGTTGATTCCCGTTCCGCAACCCACCTCCACCAGGTGTTCGGGTGCTTGGTCAAAACCAAAATGGTCCATGATTTCACGCCGACCAAAAAGAAAGGCCCAACGCGTGGCATCGTAGATCGACGACTGGAATTGGTAGTAGTTGCGGATGAGCTGGTTTTGGGCCAGCGAATCTTTGGCAATCATAAGCTGGGTTTTTATTGGACGATGCCGAGGTAGACACTGGCGTAGGTACCGACGCGATCTTCCTTGTGGGTTTGGCGGGTGAGTTGTTCTTCAAAGCGCAAGCGCTCCTTGACAAAATCGGGAAAGAAATTGATCTCGGTGGACGCCGACACAATAAAAAATCGAGTGCCGGGCGCACTGTTTTTCAGGATCAGGCGCCACTCCTCTTCCAGGGCCGGACCGTCGTGCGCGGCCGGCCAGTCTTGGTGGTCGAGCAGGACGTAGTGGGAATAGGTCCCCGGATTTTTTTGGAGGAAATCGCTCAGCGTCGTCGTGTAGGTCGACAAGCGGTTTTCGCGCGACTGGAGGGTGGTAAAATTGTGGGACTTGAGGTATTCGGGACAACAATCACGGGTGTAATTGCCGTGCAAGTAGACTTGGTAAAAGTAATTGTCGCTCACGTCGAGCTCGGTAAATACGCCCCGGAGACATTCCTGGAGGTACTCGACATTGCCACCGGCGTATTGCTCCTGGATGAGGGCCTGTTGGGCCTTGGGCACACCCGCCATGACCATGGTGTAATGGCTGTTAAAAATGCGACGAATGAGGGGGTTAAAAATACGGGCCTCCAGCGCCAGGTAGGCATTGACCTGATCCCGCATCGTCTCGGAATTGAGGAGGGCCTCGACGTTTTGGCGAATGGCCTTTTGTACTTTCAGGTAGCTGCGGCAGCAGTAGGCCAGGGTCCCTGAGGTTCCGCGAAAGTAGAACGATTTGCGCAGGCCCTTACCCGAAAAATAGCGGAGGTGTTGGTCCCAGTACCGTTGGGCGTAGGCCGGTAGGCTGGCGCGCAGTTGGGCTCGATAAACGGCTTGGGCACGGGGGGAGGCGCCTTCACCAAAGAAGTCGAAGAGGGTATCGTGGTCGGCATTTTGCAGGGCGCTGCGCTTGAGCTCCAGGAGGGCATTTTGCCGATAGTTCATATCGATGGCGTGGACTTCGGCGGGATTGTCCAGTAAGTAGTCCAGGGCATTATCACCCGCACTGGTAATCATCACCACCTTGCTGTCGTCTTGCAGTTGGAGCAATTTCCGATCGCAACGGGGATCCTCCCAACAGGTGTTGTAAATCAGTTTCTTTCCGTGTACTTGTCGAAAAATCCAGTTCTGAAATTTACTCATATTCCTGTGATTTAATTTTCTTGCTAAAATATCCCGGTGGCGGGGCAATACACTCCTGACCGCCGTTAAGTTATTTTGATCATTTCGTTAAACTTGTGCTTCCTTGTGTTTAACTCCCGGGACGACAAGACAAAACTAAGCCCTCCCCGACCGGGGGTGGGTATTTTTCTACCAAGCCCCCTCACTTCGCGTCTAACCAAATATTTACGCCACCCTGGGACCCGCGAAACGGATGATTTCTTTGGTGAAATTCAATTTTTTCACGTAATATGAAGCCACTAAATTCGGCTCCGGGCCGTCTTACCCATTAACTAAACCAACTGAATTTATGAATTTAGCCACCAAAGTTTTTGCACTGCTGCTGCTCTC
>CALCCH010000669.1 GCA_937899855.1 uncultured Saprospirales bacterium
GTGATAGCGCGGTCGAAGGTGAGGGTAAAGGTCGAAATGCCGTGTACCTGGTGCTTGTGTGCCGGGGCAATGTCGTCGGTTTTTTCCACCGCCCCGTGTGCGTCCAGCTGCTGAATGCCCAGGATTGCGTCGAGGGGGTATTGGCCTTCGGTGCCGGGGGAGTCTTTGGCGTAGTGATTGATGAGGCTCAGCAGCTGCGACTGTCGTTCCATATCTTCTTCCGATACGCGGTCCTTTTTATTCAGCAAGATCACGTCGGCAAAGGCCACCTGGCGCCGCGATTCTTCCGTTTCGGCGAGCCAGTGTTCGATGTTCTCCGCGTCGACCAGACAGATGGTATTGCGCAGCTCAAACACCCGCTCCACCGCTGGGGAGGCCAAAAAGGGCAGGGCCAGGGATTCGGGGTCGGCCACTCCGGTGGTCTCGATAAGCAGTCGGTCGAAATCGTCCCGGCGGTAGCTCACTTCTTCCAGCACCCGGTACAGGTCGTCGTTGAGCGAGCAGCACAGACAGCCCGCCGTCAGCTCGACGACGTTTAGGTCCGCACCGACCACGAGTTTGCTATCGATATTGGTTTTGCCCACCTCGTTTTCGATGATCATTTGCCGTTCGGGCTGTCGGCTGCGGATGAGGTGGTTGAGGAAGGTCGTTTTTCCTGCTCCGAGGAAGCCCGTGATGAGGTGTACGGGAATTTTTTTCATCGTGCTTGGAGGTTTATTGTACTTCTACAAAATTACTTGGTGGATTAAAGAAATTATCGGCTGGGTCGACAAAGCGAATATTGCTCAACTCAGCGCTGCCCAGCTCCTGGGTCAGGCCTTCGGTGCTGCGCCAGCCCCAGAATTTCCAGCGGCTGGCGATGGGTACGCCGTCGACCTCGGTGTAGTCCAGGTATTCGATGGCGTGGGGATCTTTTTCGGCCGCTTCCTGCGATTGTCCGGCGGTGACGATGTAGGCGGCCACTTCGATCAGGGAGCGATCGGGGCGGGCGTAGGCGATGTACCAGTCATCGGGCGCATCGCCGGTACCGGGGTTAAACGTTACTTTCCGGGCCAGATAGGGGCGTTCGTTGAGGGTCGAGTCGGGATAGACCGCCCACTGGGTACCGGGATCGCTCAACTTGTAGGGGAAGAGGAAAAAATACGACCAGGTGTAGGCGTCGAAACGAACGCGCGCGGGCTGGGGATGCTCGGGGGAGTGGTAGCTCTGGTTGCCCCGAACGATGATCTCCGAGCTGTCGCGAAGTTGAATGCGGGCCTGGGTGGAGTTGGTGGCCAGGGTAAAGGTGGCGTTGATGCGCTCCTTGCCCCCGAAGCGGAGTAGGAGGTCGAATTGGATGGCCTCCCGTTCGAGGAAGCGCGCGCGCGGGTGGGCGGCTTCGAGGGGAGCAATGAGGGGATCGGCCGGTGGCGCTTCGCGTGGGCTGGTCGACGGTTCGGCTTCCGGGGTGGG
>CALCCH010000670.1 GCA_937899855.1 uncultured Saprospirales bacterium
TTGTGGGGGGGGGGGGGGCGGTTGTGGGGGCCCTCGCGCGGGGGGGGGCTTTCGGTGGGCCCGGGGCGGGGTACTGCCGACGGGATTGGCACCCACGGCATCGTCGTACCGAACCGATACCCGAAACTTTTCCCCGTTGACGTCGACGTGCAACAGCTTGGGGCTGGCGGGCGGTACCGGACCGGACTGGGCCGCTGCGGCTGCCGCGGGCGTACCCGATTTGGCCTCCCGACGTTTTTGCAACTCGGCCAGGAAACGCTCCTTGGCCTTTCCCGACTTAAAGTCTTCGTACTGGGTGGGGTGCATGGCGTACTCCATCAACTCCTCGTCGTCTTCGCCGTAGTCCCAGCCGCGTTCCTCCATTTTGGCCGCGAAGAGCTCCAACTCGTCGGGGTACAAATCCTGCGGATTGCCCTGGTAAAATTCGCGTTCCTGGGCCCGGGCCAGTCCCATGATTTCCTCGCCGAGGGGCCCGGGCAGTTGGCCCGAACGGCCCAGCAGCATGCCCCAGGTATTCTCGTCCAGCATCGACCAACGCTCGCGGCCTTTGGTTTGTTGGAGGACGTTCATCAGGGCGGCATTTTTGACGTACTGGCTAAAGGGCGTCACGAGGGGCGGATAGCCCAAGCGCGGCCACACGTATTCCACTTCTTCGAACAATTCGAGCAGCAGCTCCTCCTGCGTCTTGAGGGGTAGCTTGCGTTTGCCCAGCCACTTGTTGAGGCTCTTGAGGTTGTTTTCCAAATCCGCCATCAGACTGCCCATCATCCCGCCGGGCAGCCCGGGGCCGATGAGTAGGGAGTTCATCTTGCGGTTTTGGGGATTGATGTAGTGGCCCAAAAAGTCGTCGATAAATTCCTGGGTCAACTGCCGGACCTGCATGTAGGCGCGGCGGTTGATATCGGGCAGGGAAAAGCCCGCGTCGCGGAGCATTTCGTGGATGGTGAGCAGGTCGGCGTGGCCGGTACCCCAGGAGAGGGGATCCATTCCGACGTCGATGATGTCGGCCCCGGCGCGGGCCGCTTCGAGCGAGGAGGCCACCGAAAAGCCGGGGGTGGAGTGCCCGTGGTACTGGACCAGCGTATCGGGATGGCGGGCTTTGATGCCCTTGACGATCTTGCCGACCGAAACGGGGCGGCCGATCCCGGCCATGTCCTTGATACAGATTTCCATGGCGCCGAGTTCGATGTATTTATCGGCCAGTTCGATGTAGTAATCGACGGTATGGATGGGAGAAAAGGTCAGGCTGAGGGCACCCTGGGCGATCATTCCGGCTTCGCGGGCGAAGAGGAAGGAATTGGCCAGGTTCTGGGGATTGTTGAGGCCGTCGAAGGAGCGGGCGATGTCGGTGCCCTGTTTCTTTTTGACGAGGAACATCAGGCGGCGGACGTCGGCGGGAACGGGGCTCATCCGTAGGGCATTGAGGCCGCGTTCGAGCATCTGGGTTTGGATGCCGGCATCGTTGAAGGCTTGGGTCCAATCGCGGACGGCGCGGTTGGGATTTTCGCCAAAGAGCAGGTTGATTTGTTCGAAGCCCCCGCCGTTGGTTTCGACCCGGGCGAAGCAGCCCATCTCGACGATGGGTTCGGCGACGCGTACCAATTGGTCGACCCGGGGGAGGTACTTGCCCGAGGATTGCCACATGTCCCGATACACGAGGCACAGTTTGATTGCCTTACTCATGGAAAGAAGTGATTTAGTCTGGAAACCCGTCGTGGAGAGGGGTTTCTGCGGTTAGGATTTTAGGGTTCTGATTCGATTTTTTCGATGCGTCCCCGTCCGCCCGTCACTTGTTCGACGGTAGCCACTAGGGCCGCCACCACCTGGGGCGACAATCCGGGGCTGGGGCTGGGGGAGTGGGCACTGGGGCTTTGGCGGGGGGCTGGGCTGGGGGGCGCGGGGGCGTAGCGGTTGAGTACGCGAATCAAGACCCGTCCCGTCAGCACCACCATCCCGAGGACCACAAATACCGTTGCCATTCCAACGGCCATAATGATCAATGCAGTTTGCAAATCAGCTGGCATTGGTCGTCAAAAGTTTTTTTGCAAAATAAAATTCGGGTGATCGTCGTATTCTTACCTTTTTCTATCAGTAAAACTAAGTTATTATTTTGTAAATACGGCCATCCACCGTCTAAATTATTGTCGTCCTTACACTTTGCCAAAGTAGGGTTTCCCTTTCGGGTGATTAATCCTATCTTTGGGCCTTTGTTCATCCACATAAATTTATAAATTCCGGCACCCCTGATCCCCACTGCCCCGTAAGCGAGAGAAAATTAAACCGATCATGACCCAACCCATTAAAATCTTTAAGTTTGGTGGCGCCTCCATCAAAGATGCCCAGGCCATTCGCAACGTAGCCGAAATTTTGCAAAATCATCGGGAAGAAGCCCTGTTGATCGTAGTATCGGCGATGGGAAAAACCACCAACGGTTTGGAAAAAATCGTCCAGGCCCACGCCCAGCGCAACGGGCAGGCTTACGAACACCTGGAGGTCGTCAAAAACCACCACTTCGCCGTCATGCGCGAACTCTTTCCCGCGGAGCACGACATCTTCGCCCAAATCAACGATACCTTCGTCGAAATCGAATGGAGTCTGGAGGAAGATCCCCACGACAACTACGACTTTATGTACGATCAAATCGTATCGGTAGGCGAACTGGCCTCCACCAAGATCGTGGCGGCTTTTCTCAATTCCCTCGATCTAAAGACCCACTGGCTGGACGCCCGCGACGTGATCCGTACGGACAACCTCTACCGGGAGGGCTGGGTATTGTGGGACGATACCCTATCCCGGGCCCAGCAGTACGCGCTGGCGCCCCTGGAAGCGGGAAGTTTTGTACTTACCCAAGGCTTTATCGGCAGCACTTCCGAAAACTTTACGACCACCCTGGGGCGCGAGGGCTCCGACTACTCCGCCGCCATCTTTTCCTACTGCTTGGATGCCGAAAGCATGACCATCTGGAAGGACGTTCCCGGGGTGCTCACCGCCGATCCCCGCCTCTTCGAAAACGTCACCAAGTTGGATCGAATCACCTACAAGGAAGCGATCGAAATGACTTACTACGGCGCTAAAGTCATCCACCCTAAAACCATCAAGCCCCTCCAAAATAAGAGCATTCCCCTCTACGTCAAATCCTTTATCGATCCCAAGGGCAGCGGAACCTACATCTCCACGGAGGTGGAAGACAATTACCCTCCCATGATTGCGGTTGAGCAAAACCAGGCCACCCTGCACATCTCCACCCGGGATTTTTCTTTCGTTGCCGAACACCACCTCAGCGAATTGTTCCAGCTCATGGCCGAATACCGCCTCCAGGTCAACATGATGCAGAATACGGCGATCAGCTTTGTGGTCTGCGTCAATGACATCGACGATCGGGTGGCGCGCTTTTCCCAACGCATCCAGGAACGCTTCAAGGTTCGGATCGATCGCAACCTCGAATTGATTACCGTCCGGCACTATCAAGAAGAGATGCTGGCCAACCTGCGGCGAAGAAAAATCGTCTTACTGGAAGAGCGCCTGCCCAAGACCGTTCAGCTGGTACTCAAAAACATTCCCATGATGATTCGCAAGGAGGGCTAGGAGGGAGCGGGCATTTTGAGTATCAAAAATTGATACTCAAAATTTCGCAGGGCGAAACATTTGCCAAATCCTATCGTAAATTGAGTCAGTAGATTAAAATATTTATCTAAAAACTGGCGTTTCTGGCAAATTAATCCTAATTTTTGGAGGCCACACTTACACAACTTAATTGAAGCGCTCGGGCCGACAATTCCTCACGACCGTTCCAGCGCGTGTTCTCCGGTTTTTATAATGACGCTCCATCACCTAATTGTCCGATTATGAATAGTCATGATTTCAACAAACTGATGTCCCTGATCGCTAAGCTCAATATGGCTACCAACCGCGCTTCCGAAGTCGATGGCAGTTTTCGCAAGTACCACACCCAATCGGTGGAAGCCCTACGCGACCTCCCCTTTCACTTGAAAAGATTGGAGCAGGGTCTTCGGACTGCTAAGATGATCTCTCCCGAAGTTCGGGCCTGAGCCAGCTCACCCCATAATACCTTTCATGAGTCCTCCGTCAACGCTGATGGTTTGGCCCGTGATGTAGTTGGAATGGGGAGACAACAACCAAATGGCTAGTGAAGCAAAATCTTTGGCTCGCCCTAGGTGTCCCATCTTGATTTCCGTCTCAAAAGAGCGCCGGGCCTCCTCGGGGCTAATCCCGAGTTGCATGCTTTTTTTTTCGAACAAGCGCCCCATCGCCGGAGTGTCGTGGTAGCCGGGAGCCAGTACGTTGACCGTCACCCCACGCTCGGCAATCTCCTGCGACAAGGTCTTGACGTAACCCACCACGGCGAGGCGGAGCGAATTGCTGAGGACCAAATTCTCGATGGGCTGCTTGACGGAAATGCTTTCTAAAAAAAGGAGCCGTCCGTATTCCTGCTGGAGCAAGCGGGGGAGGAGCTTTTGGGTAAACAGGACCTTCCAACGGAGCAAGCCCCGGTAAGCCGCATCCCAATCTTTGATTTCGGTCTCCAAGGAGGATTTAGCCGGGGGTCCCCCCGCATTGATTACCACTCCGGCCAGCTGGTCTTCCCCCAATTGACGCAGCACCTCGTTCATCGTCTCTTCCTGGGTGATGTCCCCCACTACGACTTTGACGGTCTCCGGGTACGCCGTCTGAAAAGCCTCCGCCAGCTCCTGGCGTCGCCCGACGATCAGGACCCGCGCCCCTTCCAAGACCAAAGCCTCGGCAATGGCCCGACCAAAGCCGCTCGTCGCACCGGACACGATAAAGCGCTGCGTTTTTATACCCAAGTCCACCTTAAATGACTTTGAGGGCCTTGCCCACCTTGGTAAAAGCCGCCACGGCCCGCTCCAAATCCTCACGTTCGTGACCCGCCGAAATCTGGACCCGGATGCGCGCCAATTTCTTGGGTACAACGGGATAGTAAAAACCAATGACGTAGATCCCTTCGTCGAGCAGGGCATTGGCAAAATCCTGCGACAACTTAGCATCGTAGAGCATGATCGGAACGATGGGGTGTACCCCGGGGATGATGTCGAAGCCTGCGCCCGTCATCGCCTCGCGGAAATAATGGGTATTGGCCTCCAATTTATCGCGTAGGGCCGTGGTAGCACTCAGCAGGTCCAGCACTTTGATCGAGGCCCCGACGATGGAGGGCGCCAAGGTGTTGGAGAAAAGGTAGGGGCGCGAGCGTTGGCGCAGAATGTCGACGATTTCTTTGCGGGCCGCCGTAAAACCACCCGAGGCGCCACCCAGGGCTTTGCCGTAGGTGCCGGTGATGATGTCGACCCGGCCCATGGCCCCACAGTGCTCGTGAGTACCCCGCCCGGTTTTGCCGACGAAGCCCGTCGAATGGCACTCGTCTACCATTACCATGGCATCGTAGCGTTCGGCCAGCTCACAGATTTTATCGATCTGGGCGATGGTACCGTCCATCGAAAAGACGCCATCGGTGGCGATCATCCGGCGGCGTGCGCCCTGGGCTTTTTGCAGTTGCACTTCCAGGTCGGCCATATCGTTGGTCTTGTAGCGGTAGCGCTCGGCCTTGCACAGCCGAATCCCGTCGATGATGGAGGCGTGGTTGAGGGCATCGGAAATGATGGCGTCTTCCTAGGTGAGTAGCGGTTCGAAAAGCCCTCCGTTGGCATCGCAGGCGGCGGCGAAGAGAATGAAGTCTTCCGTGCCCAAAAACTCCGCCGTCTTGCGTTCCAATTCCTTGTGGATATCTTGGGTACCACAGATAAAGCGTACCGAGGACAGGCCAAAGCCCCGGCTTTCGATGGCCGTCTTGGCCGCTTCGATCACATCGGGGTGGGAGGAGAGGCCCAGGTAATTGTTGGCGCAAAAGTTGAGCACTTTGGCTCCCCGATTGGTGGCGATGTGGGCCGCTTGGGGGGTAGTGATTACGCGTTCTTCCTTGTACAGTCCGGCGTCGCGGAGTTCGTCGAGCTCTCCCTGGAGAGCGGGGCGAATGGTATCAAACATAGGATATTATTTAAGATTGTTGAACAACTTCGTTTTGGTATTTTTTCCTCAAATGGTCAATCATGTCTTCGGTCATCCGACCCAGGTTGTAACCCGCTCGCCAGCCCCAGTGTTCACGGGCGGCCCGGTCGTCGATGCTGCGGGGCCAAGAATCGGCGATGGCCTGGCGGAAATCGGGTTGGTATTCGACGGTAAAACCGGGAATGTGCCGTTGGATTTCGCGGGTAATTTCGGCGGGGTTAAAGCTCATCCCCGCCAGGTTGTAGCCACTGCGCAGTCCGATACGGTTACGGGGGGCCTCCATCAGGTCGATCGTGGCCCGAATGGCGTCGGGCATGTAGATCATCGGCAGGGTCGTGCGGGCGGAGAGGAAACACCGGAAGGGTTGTCCTTGTACCGCCCGATGGTAAATGTCGACGGCGTAGTCCGTGGTGCCGCCACCGGGCATTCCTTGGTAGCCCACGATACCGGGATAGCGCAGCGAGCGCACGTCTATCCCGTGCCGTTGGTGGTAGTAGTAGCACCAATTCTCCCCCGCGGCCTTGCTGATGCCGTACACCGTGGTGGGGTTGAGGACGGCTTCCTGTGGGGTTTGTTCTTTGGTGACCTCCGGTCCGAAAACGGCGATGGAGCTGGGGAAAAACAGTTTGTCGATCGCTCGGTCGCGCGCCAGCTCCAGGGCATTGAGCAGCCCCGTCATGTTGACTTCCCAGGCCTTTTGTGGCCGTTGCTCGCCATTGGCCGAAAGGATGGCGGCGAGGTGGTAAATCTGGGTGACTCGGTAGCGGTCGATCAGCGCCGCCCAGCGTTGGCGGTCGAGGATATCGAGCAATTCGAAGGGGCCGGTGTCGTGTTGGGGGGGGCGAATATCCGTGGCCAGCACCCGGGCGTTGCCGTAGCGTTCGCGAAGGGACTGGGTCAGGACCGACCCAATCTGTCCGTTGGCACCGGTAATCAAAATTTGGTCTTTTCTCATACGTATTTGGTCAGGGAATGTGAATGGGTAATGATTCGCTGTTTCCTTTACCGTGCCCACAAAATAAGAAATCTGGCAGGAATAATGGATAACGAAAGATAAGATTATCTTTGGTGAGAAAAATTGACAATCCATGGATCGCGATCGCAAGGCTTTTCCCCAGACGGGCACGCCCCGGGAAACTTTACTCCAACAAATGGCCGACCGTAAGGCCAATGATTATCGCTGGCGCGACGGACGGACCTTTGCCTACGTCTACTACGCCGGAGACGAAATTCTGGAAACGGTCAAGGCCGCCTACAACCTGTATTTCTCCGAAAATGCCCTCAATCCCTCCGCCTTCCCCAGCCTTCGCGAGATGGAAGTCGAATTGGTCCAACAACTCGCCGACCTCTTTCACGCTCCTCCCGGCAGTTCGGGCAACTTGACCTCGGGCGGTACGGAAAGCATCCTGCTCGCGGTCAAAACCGCCCGCGCCTGGGCCCAAAAGCGACGGCCCGACCTCCAGCGGGGCGAAGTCATTCTGCCCGCTAGCGCCCACCCCGCCTTCCACAAGGCTTGCTACTATTTTGGGCTCAAAGCCGTCGTCGTACCCACCCGGCCCGACTTCCGGGCCGATCCCGCAGCCATGGCGGCTGCCATCACACCCCGTACGGTACTGCTGGACGCCACGGCGCCGTCCTACCCACAGGGAGTGATCGATCCCATCGCCGAAATTGGCCAATTGGCCCAGTCGCACGAGTTGCTCTTCCACGTCGATTCCTGTATCGGGGGCTTTATCCTGCCTTTTATGGAGGAAGCGGGCCATTCCATTCCCGCCTTTGACTTTGCGGTGGAGGGCGTCACTTCGCTTTCGGCGGACATCCACAAGTACGGCTACGCCGCCAAGGGTGCTTCCGTTTTGCTGTACCGCCGGGCGGAGCTGCGCAAGGCCCAGTTTTACGTCTATTCGCACTGGCCGGGAGGTATCTACGCTTCCCCGGGCATTGCGGGTACCCGACCGGGCGGGGCCATTGCCGCGGCCTGGGCTGCGGTGCAGTACTTGGGGCGCGAGGGTTACGTTCGGCTTTGTCGCGATACGATGGGAGCCGTACAGCGGTTTGCGGACAACATCCGCAGCATCCCCGAACTCCAGATTTTGGGGGAGCCCCAGGCCACCATTTTGGCCATCGCCTCCGACCGTCTGGACATCTACGAGGTCGGCGACGAATTGGGACTTTTGGGCTGGCCCTGCGACCGGCAGCAGATGCCACCGAGTTTGCACCTGAGCATCACCCCGGCGCACGGTCCGCTGGCGGACGACTTCCTCCGCGATCTGCGGCGGGCGGTGAGCAAAGCCAAGGCCCCCAGTTGGAACAAACTGGCCAAGCGCTTCCAACTGGGAGCCCTCCGTTTTTTCAAAAAGGTACTGCCCGCTCCCCGTTTTGAAGCATTGCAAAAGTGGGCTGCTCAACACTCCCCGGTGGGGGGCAAGCGCTCGGCGGCGATGTACGGCATGATGGGAGAGTTGCGCGAGGATGGCAACGTCGAAGAGATGGTAGGCGATTTTTTGGATCGCATGCTGTCCTGATGCGCTGGTCTAGGCTTCTCGCTTCTTGTCCTTCCTGCCTCGATTGGGGACTTTGATCCCCCGAAACTTGTTCTCCAGCATGCTGAGAATTTCTTCCCAGAGCACTTCGTAGGGAATGATTTCGATCGAGAGGTTCTGGCCAATTTTGAGCGAGGTATTTTGCAGCTTTTCCAGCAGTTTTTGGGTCTTGCGCTCGGTACCGGACCGGTGAAAGGAAGCCGCACTCATCTTGATGATCATTTTGATGAAGATATTAGCGCGTACGGTCTCGGGATTCCGCGTGTAAGTCCGGGCGTAGGTTTCCAGCGCGTCGATCCGGTCGATGATCTGGCCGTACTGTTCGCGTTGCATCCGGATCAGGATTTGGATGATGAGGATATTGATGTTGTTACCGGCCTTATCGCGGGTGTAAATGGGCACCTCATTGAGGAACTTACCCAACTGGAAGCGCTCTTCGGAGTATTCCTCGATCCGCCCCATTTTGATGAGAAAGAAGAGGTATCCCCAGATGATTTTCCAGTATTCGGCGAATTGGGGGTAGTCACAACCGTAGCGGTTTTGCTCCTTGTACAGGTCGTAAGCTTCCTGATACTCCCGGGATTTGAGACAGACCAGGGTACGGCGAATCAGGGCGAGGTGCCAGTTGAAACCACCCGTGCGCATCATTTTACAGGATTCCTTGGCAATGACTTTGGCCTCGGTCAATTGGCCCAGTGCAATCATGGCGGGAAGCTTCATCTGATAGTAATAGAAGCGAGTCGCGTTGTAGCGGGGGTGGTCCTTGGGGAATTGAGCAAAAGCTTGGGTGACGTAGCGGATGATATTGTCATAGTCGAACTCTACCGAGTAGCGCGCCAAGATGATGTCGTAAATGTACCGGTTGAGGAACAGGGAACCCAGTTCGAGGTAGCCTTCGGTGGCTTCCGCTGCTTCCTGAAATTCGGCGATATTAGCCGCGCTAAAGCTTTCGCGGGTGTTGCGCAGAATGGATATTTGGTTGCGATACTGCCGCACCACCGATCCGGCATTGATGATTTCGAGCTGTCGCTCGGCGATGGTGTGGTATTTTTTACTCAGGCCCGGTGATGTGGACTGGGCGGCGTAGTAAAATGCCAAGTCATTGGCCACCACCAGGCTCAATTCGTGGAGCTCGACTTCCCGCAATTTGGGCAAGAGCGGCTTGGCAATTTCGATGGCGGCCTTTCCCCGCCCGTTCATGAGCAGCACCTTGTAAGCCGTAAAATTGCGGTAGCATTCGTCGTAGATGGCCTTATAGTCCGTATTGACCCAAACCGCTGGATGGACCAGGACGTAGTTGATGATCTCCCGCTTGAGTCGATTTTTTAACTTATTGAAGTATTTGACGCGATCAGCGTCGCCCAAAAAGCCCAGGAGGGCCTCTTTTTCCGAAATTCTCTTCTTCTGACTCCGCAAATAGACAAATAATTCATTCAAGCGATTGGAAAAGCAGGGCTCAAATGAGGCCGGAAGCAAATCAATCAGCTCGTACAGGGCGTACATGATAGACCAGTTTCGTTTGTTAATCTGATGTATGCTAGGGCTTTACGCTTAAATGTTATTGCTTATTTGTTTACTTGGCGGGGTGAAAAAGCCGGTCCGGAACTCGGTGTTTACCGGGTACGGTCAAAGTAAATTGTAGCATCATTAAAAAATTAACATCATGAAGATTCAAGACCTTAAAAATCGTGCTACAATTCTTAATAACCAGCAAGCAAAACAAATCAAAGGCGGCAACACTGAGCCCAAACCAACGACCGAAACGGTCAGTTCTATCGTCATTGTCGACGATCATGAGCTCTAATTCCTGAATTTATTTCACTAGGCTAGCTCCTCTACTTGGCCCCTAAGGTAAGGAAAAAAAGTGATCGGGTAAAATTTGTTTGTAGTTTTTTGTTTACGTTATACCTCTGATTCTCAACGGAATAAGACCAGTGACCCACGGTTGGGCCTGGCTAAGCTACTGATCGACAGGTACTTGCCGCTAGCTGGAGTCTTATTTTCGGGTCAGAAACGGGGGGCTTTCGGAACGCAACGGGCCCGGCGCCACAACAAAAATGCCCATTCCGAGCGGATGGGCGGGAAGCGGATGGGAATCCGGGCTTGGAAGTAAGGTCGCCGGAGTGGCGGTACAACAATGAGATTTCGATAATTTTACAAATTCGATTTCTTATTGTTATACTGCCCTCCTCCAAGCGGCGCCTTTCGCCTACTGTTTGCTATTCATTTGTTGACCAAGTCGTCCTATTGGATGAGCAGTTTGCCACTGTGTACCCGCCCCTCGTCCGGCTCCAAACGGAAGAAGTACATACCGGCTGCCAAAGCCTTCCGATCGAATCGGAAGCGATCGCCCCGGTGTAGCTCCCGCCGCAATTCTCGGCCCGTACGGTCGTAGAGGTAAAAACGCAGCTCCGCAGTGGGCGCGTCCAAGTGGATGCTCGTCCATTCGTAGAAAGGATTGGGGTCCACCCGTACCTTCTGCGCCGCCTCGGGTACCTTCGTCGTCGAAGTCGGGATACAGCCGTCTTCGAGGAAGCATTCCGTAGTGACCAAATTAAAGGTCCGGTTACTGATGATCGGCCGTTCGTAATTGAGGTAAATCGCGGCGCTGTTGTTGATCTGCGTGTCGTTCTCATTGTCCGTCCGCTGTTTGACCCGAAATTTGACGAAGCCGTGGGAAGCCCGTTCGTTGTCGTTGCGGGAGGGAAGACGAATATCCGTAAAGGTAAAACGAAGCGTCCGCTCGTCGATCAATTCCATCCGGTAAGGGTGACTGCCCGCTCCCGCCACCGCCGTCAGCGGATTCAAAAAAGGCGATAAGGTATCGAGTACGACGAGCCGGTAGGCCGTATCACTGCCCGTATTCTGAAAGTGGATGAGGTACTCTAGGTCCGTCGTCTCGGAGATGAGGTGCTTTTCCTTGTATCCCTCGGGAAAGGCGCGTTTGTCCAACTCCGCCGGGCTGCCAACGCTCTGCTGGCAGTCGATGGAGCGAAAAGGGGCCAGATCGTTCTCTTCCAATTGGTTGAGAAAGCCCAGGCTGTAATTGCCCGAACTACTGGCGTTACACCCCTCTACACTCACCGCCGGTCGGTTGCCGATCGGGTGACCGATCGACTGCTCGGTTTCGAGCCGCATGGTTTCACCCGTCGCGCGAACCACGATGCGGTCGATTCCACCCGGTGGCAATTGGTGCGTACCACTCCGAATCACGATGTGGTCTTCGATGATTTGGTAGGGAATGGGAGCGACACTCCCCCCCGTACCGACGTTACGGATTTCAAAGCGGACGGAGTCGTTGTCGCAAATACCGTCCACGACAATATCGGAGCGGTCCCAGTCGGGGCTCAAGCTGTTGCAAACGCTATCGGGATAGAGGTGCGCTTCCACGCAGTGGGTCTGTCCGAGCACGGCATTGGCACAATCGATCTGGGTCAGTACCGTAAAGCTCCCGCTGCTATTGGCCGCCAAATCCCCGAGTTCAAAAGTGTAGGTCCCATCCTCCACCTCGGACCAGAGGAGGCTGCTGCTTTGCACCAGCAATTGCGCTCCGAAAGTGAGTTCGAGATAGGCCGCTTCCGCCCGGGTTGGTCCCTGGTTGGAGTAGGTGACGGTGTAGGTGTTTTCGGCACAATCTTCCAAAAACGGGGTAGAAACGTCCACCAGCAGGTTGGGGCAATCGACCAGTCCTTGTCCGGGAAAGTCGACGCGTACCGTATCGTAGCTGTTGAGGGTGTGACTGTTAGTGGGATTGTTGCAAGCGGTCCAGTAAGTGTTGGGGGGGTAGGCCGTGACTTGGTAGGTGCCGCCATCCACGAGCAGGGTATGCCGCCCGGCGGCGTAGCTGTTGGTAGAATAGGTAATATTACCACCGGCGGATTGGATGGTCCGGCCATCCAGTCC